>CAZYNC010000010.1:0-19162 GCA_964648785.1 uncultured Acholeplasmataceae bacterium | reverse complement strand
AACAAGAAGTGGTATCTAGAGGACTCATATCATTATCTGATTTTATTTTTATGATAGGCGTTGCTGAATCAACACCAGGTCCTATCGGCATTAATGTTGCGACTTTTGTCGGGTATAATTTATATGGTATTATTGGTGCTTTTATTTCAACTACATCCTTTATTATTCCGTCTTTTCTGATTTTATTATTGAGTATTAATACGATCAAAAAATACAGACAACATCGTTATGTTAAAGAATGGTTTAAGTATTTAAAAGCAGTGGTTGCAGGTCTTATCATGTATGCGACACTAACACTCATGGAGATTGGTTTTTTGACAGAACAAGAACAAATCGATACAAGATCACTCATCATATTAGGCATTCTTATTCCAATTTCTGTTGTCTTATATAAAAAACCATGGGCTATTGTCCTTATTGGTGGTGTTTTAGGCATCATCATTTATTAAAAATAAGTAAATTTTTATATTGACACGTTATAGAGAGAGTGCTATAATAAAAATGTAATCGCTTACAGCAAACGCTGTAATTTTAAAGTCAAAAAAATCGAAACGTTTCGATTATAGGAGGAATGAAATGAAAGGATTACGTAAAATACTCAGTATATTTACGGTTGTAGGGCTACTTATAGGTGCTCAAGCATGTGTGGCTGAAACACCAGAAGACGTTACTTCTGTTAATTTACTTGGTAACTTTGAGGATGGAGGAGATGAAGTATACACCTTAGATATTAATTCAACCAATGCACTATCTCTTAGTTTTGATAAACAAACTTTTTCTTACGCATATGTGATGAAAGATGTATCAGATTTAGCAGATGATTTCACTGGCATGAAATCACTTAACGTCACATTGCAAGGTTCTGGTATTCCAGTGTTGTTAAAACTTGAATCAGAAGATGGAACACTTGGAAGAGAAGTTCAAATCAATGCAAATGATACTCAACAATCATTTTCATGGGATTTGGAAGATGAAGCTGATTTTCTTGCTGTATTAGGGAAAATTCTTATTTTTGCTGCACCTGGTCAAGTGAGTGTCACGGGTTCAGTTTTAATTTCAGAATTAACCTTAAGTGTGGATGCTGCTAGTGCAGAAAAAGGAACCATTATAGAAGCTGGATTTATGGATTTTGTGAAACCAGATCCTAATATTTATAATGGTACTGATGATGAGTTTCTAGTTGGTAATTTCTACGATGGTGGGGATGATGTTTATACGATTGAAGAAGTTAATAATGACATCGTTGTAGATTATGATAAAACAGCAACTCAAAATACTTATGCATACATGGTTGCTGACATTCAAGGTGAATTTAGTCAATTTGCTAGACTTGTCTTTGAAATTACAGGAACAGTGAACTTTGATGTTTTACTAAAACTTGAAGGTACTCAAGGTGCGAAAGAAATTCGTGTAACGCCTACTGGTGAAAAACAAGAAATCGTCATTGATTTACTTGCTTTATTACCTGCACAAGTTGATGCGATGAATAAAATTGTAATTTTTGGTTCACCAGGTGTTGTTGGTGAAGCTTCTGAATTTACATTACACGCGGTTCGTTTTGAAAAAGCACTCGTCAGTGTGAATACTGGTTGGGTTGCTTTAGATGCTGGCGTTTATACACCAACTGAAAAAACAGATGGTAGTGTTGATGTTACTTATAATAAAGTTGATGGCAATCAATGGTCAGTTATGGTTGTAGATATTCCTGAGAAATATCAAATGCTTAATGTATTAACCATGGTCATTAAAGGGACTGCTGGTCAAAACTTTATTGTAAAACCTAATGATTTAGGTGCTTTAGAACAAAATATTACATTAACCAATGATCAACCTGTAACCCTTACGTTTAAAAATGATGGCTTTACAAAAATTGTCTTCTTTGCAATGCCAAATGTTGCACCTGCAACTGGATCATTTACCATTGTGTCTGCAACGCTTGATTATGAACCAAAAGAATTTGATCCTACTTTAATAGTCGATGTCAATGACGGTTGGGCAGAAAATGATGCAAATACATATGCAATTACCTATACGGATGGTGTTGCGCGTGTTGCATATGTCAACTCAGCATGGCAATTTATGCGCGTCAATTTTGATATTGATGAAGTTGCAGGCTTAAATACATTGACACTGACCGTATCTGGTACAGTAGGTAAAAATATTTTAGTCAAACCAAATGATAATGGTGCACTAGAAAGACGCGTTGAATTTACAACAACCGATCCAATTACCGTGACGTTCCACGCAGAAAGTTTTGCGAATGTGTTAATCTTTGCTGAAGGTGGTACTGAAGGTGCCAGTGGTATATTCTTTATTCATGAAGCAGTATTATCTTATACGTATGAAGTTGAAGAGATTACGTCAAATGATTATTATACAGTAACTGCTGGTGACAATGGTTTTGGCGTCGCATATGATAAAGGTGGAGATGGATACCGTTTCTTAAATGTCGTCTTCCCAGTTGCAGATATTGCAGGACTTAATACATTAACGGTCACATTATCAGGTACTGTTGGCGAATCTGTTTTATTAAAACCAAACGATAATGGTGCACTTGAAAGAGCAGTTTCATTCACAACAACAGATCCTGTCAGTGAAACCTTTACATTTGCACAATTTACGAACTTAATTATGTTTGCACAACCAGGAAATGGAACTGCAACAGGAACATTTACTATTGTTTCCATTACATTAACGTATACCGAAGCATCAGAAGCACCAGCTCCTGAATGGAGAGGTTTTGGATTAACTGTGGCTCAAACAGACACCAATGTGACCATTACATATGCCAATACACCAGGTGAATGGTGGAATAATAATGCTCAGTTAGCAATTCCTGATTATGACGGAACTAAAACAGCGATCGTCTTAACCTATACAGGTGTTGCTGGTCAAGAATATGTTTTCAAAATTGAAGGCGGCGGTAAAAATAAAGAAGTGACCGTTTCAGCTGACGGTACGCAACAAACCTATGTATTAGATTTAAGTACCTTTACAGAAGCAGAACGTGATGGCTTTAATCTTCTTGTGATCTTTGCGAAAACTGCTGGTGGTAGTGGAAGTATCGTTGTTAACAATTGGACATATCAATAATAATGAGTCCCTCCAATAAAAAAGACCCTAATCATTAGGGTCTTTTTTTTATTCTATCGAAATGTTAAGTGCATGTAAATGTTTCGGAAGTTTTGGATTTCTAATTTGTTTTCCATGATCTCTAGAAATTCCAAACATATTGACAATCATTTGATGAATGAGAATACCAGGTCCAGATGAATACACGCGCCATCCACCTTTCACAGGCATCATACCAGATTGTAAAAGATGAAAATGTTCTTTTGCTTCGTAGCGGTGAATGAAACATCCATCAGAACTTGAGAAATACGTATTTCTTTGTCTTGGTAATGCATGTGAAACTTTATGTCGAAGTTGAATTGGATGAATTTTTAAAAATTCTTCATAAGCCTCATCATAATGTCCAACTGTATATAATGCTTCGATATAACGTATGTGCGCATGGACATACATAAGACCGATTTCTCTACCAAAGTTAGCGGCTGTTTCTGCACGATTAAAATTATGTTTGATACCACCTAAATATGTTACGGGTTGATCCATGAGTCTTACACCATCAGGAAAAAGAAGATGGTTTTTAATGATGTGCAAATAGTTCATATTCGTATGTTCTGAGTTCATATTAGCAATGATAGAACGTATAAATGGTAGTAAACGATAATGGAGTCCAGTTTCTTCATCTCTCGGATGCAACAAATACTTGATATCGCCATTGAAAATGGTAAACCCTGCGGGAATATCATCGATGACTAAATACTGTTGATATGAAGTTTTCAAGTTGTGAGTCAAAGTTGCTAACGTTTCATACATAGTTGGATCATAAGATTGAATTTCATCTTTAAATGATGATAATACTTGATACATTAAAGCTGCAGTCCAACCTGATACCATTTTTTCTTTGAGGATCGGGTTTTCAGGTTGAAGTGTGTCATCCCAGTCACCACCACCATAAATTGGTAAATCATGAATGACATGTTCCATCATCGTACTGATTTGTTTTTTTACGTGTTCATATAGTGTTGCTTCATGTCCAAATTGATGTTCATTAAGAGAATAATAGGGTAAGATTTCACTTAAAATTGTGATATCACCTGTTTGTTTTAAATAATACGTAAGTGCTTTAAGAGGCCAAAAAATGATATCACCATGAGATTCATGTGCTTGAATATGGGCATAACGATCATACATAAACCACTGAGGAAAGTCACCATTTTCATAAAACTGTCGTTGATAAACAGTTTTAAGAATATGCTTTAAACGTATGTCATCTTGTATGGCACTAAAAAATTCAAAAGGTCCTTGACATACATCTCTTGTTCCCCAGGCAGCACCATTGTATTGTTCTAAGCCGTGAGGAGATGCATAATGAATCAATGCTTGTTGAGCATACCATATTAGTAAGTGCATGTTTGCTCTCATATCTAAACTAGAATGTGAGAGTGTTAAGCGATGATAAAGCTGATGATAAAAATCATTGGCCTCTTTTTTAACGTTGTTTATATCATCTTTTTTAAGAGCAACATCACCATAACTTCCTAGAATTTTAATGATTGTTTCATGAGATTGACAATTGATTACACCCTCTATGAGTCCTGCTTCTTGATTCATAAAGCTATGACGATCAGGAAATTCAATATGGTATTTTAAATCAGGATAATGTGTGTAGGCTAAAGAGGATGTTGGCGTAATAAAGGTATATCCATTTTTTTCTTTTTTATAATCAATGTCATATAACATTTCTGATGGTCCCATTAGTATTGACATCGTGTAATACAATTCATAGGTTAAGTTCTTTTTAGAATGCAATACAAGCTGAACTTGAGTATCATGTATATGTCCATGTAATTGAATCGTCAGCAAATCATCTTCTAATTGATAGATCCAAGTCACAACATTAGGATGAACCTCAAATAATGATGGCATTGCAAGCAAATGATAGTGCCCATCTTTTTTCATATAAAGCCTAAATCCAGCCATTTTATGTAACATCAGAGGATGTCTGTGATCACCTGTAAGTTTATGGAAGGATGTATTGCCGATTGCGACATGACTTAAAAAGATACCTGTCATGTAAGAAGTAGTCCCCATTACATGTTCACTTGCGTTGAGTATATCGCCTTGAAGAAGAATGTGACCATGGGAACGTTCTAAATCTAATTCTTTTTCTTTTGAAATAACGTGCGTATGATCATTTAAAAAGAATGAAGATACATACTGTTGATGATACTCAATATCATGAGGATCATCATACATAGATAACATCGCTTTATTATCGATTGTTTGACCAGAAATGAAAGGAACATCTCTCAGTATGTGGTATTGAGGGTTAAGAGGCTTTAAATCAGTTTTTTCAAGGGTGTTAAACGATACATCATATGCTTGAGTAATGGCTTCGGGGTGAGAAGGTTTTATATAGCCATAAAATTGAAGATGTAATGGCTTAGAATTGACTTTAAAAGGTTCACTTTGTAAAACAAAATAACTTGATTCATATTGATAAATTTTATTTTCTAATCGGTCTTGATCAAGAGCATATATATGACCATCTAATTTTTGTCTAGGTGTAAAAAATTGCATCGCATCTGTTGAAAAACCAACAGTTTTTTCTCTCATTCCCATTTGGAAGAAGAAGGGTTGACCTTGATTTTGTCTTGCACACAAGGTATAACCGTTTTCATGTTGAAATGCTTTATAATCAATATATTGAACGATGTAGGCTTCGTTATTTAAAATACCGTTAATATCTTGAATACCTAAGTCTTGACCATAAAAAACATCAATCTCTTTGTCTTCATGAGATTCGAGTTTAAGATCGTATGTCCATCCATCGGGATGGACAGTTAACGTCAATTCAAATAAAATCCCTAACGCAACCCCTTTATACATGATCCCTTTATCAAAAGTATAAATTTGTTGAATTGTGCGTTTATCAATGAGTTTTTGATAGGTATAATCTGCTCTATCTCTCATATAAAGTTGAGATAAGGAACCATCAATGACATTCCCTTTTTGTAAGTTAATTTGAATGTGATCGACCATCATATCATAAAGGTCACCCGTTTTTAAAAAGCGGAAGCGTAAGGATTCTTGTTGAATCGTGATGAGGTCTAATGTATTATTGAGCATCATGTTGAGGTCTCCAATCGAGCGTAAGATGTGTTGTTTCTAAACTATTAAAGCCAATATAAAGATGTAAAACGCCTTGATCAAGATGTGGCTGATGTTGTTCATCATATACAATCAGATCTTTTTGTTGAAGGGTGAGTATAAGATCTAGATGACGTTGTTTTTTTACAGTCACTTTTTGATACGCACATAATCGTTTTACGCCTCTCACAGGAATAGAAGGAAGAAGATTCATATAAAGTTGGACTGTTTCAGTGACGTCTATGGTGTCATCATTATAAAGCGTTATTGGAATTTGAAGTGTTGTTTTACCATCCCAAACATCAGGTAATGGATGGACTTTCAATGCAAGTTTACCGTATGTTAGTCCATATCCAAATGGATAAAGTGGGGTAAGATCAATATCCACATATTTCGTCACATATTCGTTATTGTGAGGATCATAAGGACGACCAGTATTAAAGTCATGATAACTCATGGGGTATTGACCAACATGTCTAGGAAAACTCATTGGGAGTTTACCGGTTGGAGTGAGAATACCATACAGCGTATCGTTAACAACTTTTGCATGTTGATGACCTAAAAACCATGACATCAAGATGGCATCAGCATCTAGTGCATGATTTAATATGAGCGGTCTTCCCCCATGCACAACGACCACGACTTTTTTATGATGTGATTTTAAGTGTTTGATTAAATCGATGAGTGCAACATCTAAATCAAGATTCACTTTAGATCGCGATTCACCACTATCTCTTTGTGTTTCCCCAACAAGTAAAATTGCAGTATCAAATGCATCGAGATGTGTTTGGTAATCATGACTGGACAGGGTTTCTTGACTATATGCAATCCCATCTTCTTCAAATATCTCTCGATATGTTTTCACATAGGTTGAATTTCCATGCCAGTGCCAAGCACCTAGTAAGTTTCTATCGTTGATAAATGGACCAAAAAGTGCGATCCTCTCATTTTTTTGAAGTGGTAACGCATGTTCATTTTTTAATAATACGATCGATTCTGTTGAAAGGTCATACGCTTGTTTTAAATGGTCTTTTGACATCACCACTGTTTTTTCTTTGTCAAAAGACATATTTTTGTATGGATTGTCAAACAATCCGAGATCTTCTTTAAGTTTTAAAATACGATATACAGATACATCGATTGCTTTTAAAAGTTCAGGATCTTTTTCAATGAGTTTTTTCCCGTTATTTACATAAGCATTCGAACCCATTTCAATATCTAAAGAGGTTTTAAGTCCGTGATAAGCTGCTTGCTCATCATGTTCTACTGCACCATGAGCAATCACTTGATGTAAGGCATCATAATCACTAATAATGACACCATCAAACCCCATTTGTTTTCTTAAAATATCTTGAATGAGTCGTTGATGAATCGTGACAGGAATCCCATTAAACGTATTAAAAGAGAGCATAACAAGTTTTGCGCCTGCATCGATACCAGCTTGATAACTTTTTTGGTACATATTATAAAATCGTTCATAACTCATATCAACGGTATTATAATCTCTACCAGCTTCTACTGCACCATAAGAAGCAAAATGTTTTACACAAGCAGCGAGATAGGTTTCTTTTGTTGAATCTTCACCATCTTGAAACCCTAACACGGCAGCAGCTCCCATATTCGATGAAAGAAGTGGATCTTCACCATAGCCTTCCATTACTCTTCCCCAACGGGCATCTCTTGAAAGATCGACCATAGGTGCAAAACTGACATGAATTCCAGCCGTGCTCGCTTCAATGGATGCAATACGATTGATTGCTTTTGGGATGGAGTTGTTAAAACTTGCAGCTTGAGCAAGAGGAATAGGAAAAGTAGTTTCATAACCATGAATGATGTCGGCCATAAATAAGGCAGGAATTTTAAGTCTTGATTTTTCTAGAATCATAGATTGTATACGATGCATTTCAGTCGCATTAGATATACCTAAAATAGAACCAGTTGAAAAAAGATTTTGTTCATCTAAGGTAAGGTCGCGCATCTGTCCGTAAACTTCATTTAATGATTCATGAAAAAATGCATTAGGCGGTAGTTGTGTCATTTGAGCAAGTTTTTCTTCAATGGTCATAGAAGCCAATAATTGATGAATATTCATGGTGTTTTCTCTCTTTCTAATCTTTCTCTATTTGACAAGAGTCTCGCCAAAAAATAGTACCTGTTGGTGATTCTTGCTTTGGTAATGTATAGCCATCTAATAATTGAATCATTTTAAGTGCAACTTGATGACCCCATTCGATGTGATCAATGCCAATGGTTGTAATTTTAGGTTGCATAAATTGCGTCATGTAAAAATTATCAAATCCTACAATCGCGATATCATGAGGGATTTTATAGCCATGTTCTTTTACTGCTTGCATAAAGCCTATCGCGGTTTCATCGTTAGCGCAAAAGACAAAGTCAGGTTGCTGTTGACCATGCTTAAATTGTTGACCAATGAGGTAACCTCCATCAATGGTGAAATCACCTTGATAATAAGCATGTTGTGCAATACCATGTTTTTTTAATGCTTTTTTGAATCCTTCATAGCGCTTCACAGCATTATAAGCATCTAATGGTCCAGATACAAATCCATATGATCGGTATTTATTTGAAGCAATCACATCATTCATGAGTGCTTCAACGAGTGCTTCATTATCGATAGAATGTTGATATATTGAACTAGATATATAATCTCGATCTAATACAATGATCGGCATTCCTTTTGATGCAACGTGTTCGATCATATCATTCGTTAAATTTGCATCAAAAATAATAGCACCATCGACTTGTTTTTCTCTTAATAAAGAGTGAGATGATAATCCACTTGAAACAATAATATTCAGTTTATGATCTTGAAGTGTTTGCCTGATACCTTCTAAGATTTCACTAAATACTGGTCCAGAAAATCCATAAATAAAGACGCCAATATTATTGGTTTTTTTCGTTTTTAAATGTCTCGCTGAAAAGTGCGGCATATATTGAAGTTCTTTAGCTGCATCTAATATTTTTTTCTTTGTGAGTGGATGCACATTTGGAATATTGTTGAGTGCATAAGAGGCAGTTGAAATCGATACACCTGCTCGTTTTGCAACATCTTTTATTGTTGCCATTAGAGTTCCCCCTTTTTATTAAAACGTAAACGTTTGTAACCTTCTTGAACTTTTGGATGATGTGTTATAAGGCGTTGAATAGTTTGATTGAGGTAAAGATCTAAAGATAGCATTTCATGACCTTTGTCAATCCCGATATATTTTTGACTAATCCAAGGTTCATGTTCTAGATTAAAACTATCATAAAACCCATAAGGTGAATTTAATCCTTTAATCTCTAACATGGATTCTATAGTCGCTAAACCAAGTTGTTCGTCATAAGGTAATACGCCAACTAGACCAAATGGTGCAACTGTTCCATCGGTCGTTACTTTGTTGTCATAGTTTGGGATGGCATGATACACTCGGTAACCATTAGGTGTATCAGATGCATTCATACCAAAACGTGTAGAAGAGAATGTTTGATATGTGTTTGAAAGATCCATACATAATTGTTGATGACCATAAATTGCTTTTTTTGTATTGTCATGCCAAGAATGACCATCATGATCCGTATAATCTTTAAAATTTAAAAATACATGAGGAAACTGATAGACAAATAACGTATTTCCAGGCGAATAAATATAAGTGTGATCTTTGTAGGTACTGATGTTTCGTTCCATATTGTAATAAAGTTCATAAGCATCATCATACGGATATAACACATACATCATCAGTTGTTCTGCATACATATGCCAGTGATAAATATAACCTGGAACATCTTTAATATAATCACCTTTTGGATGCGGGTTATACGCCATATAAAAGACTTTTTTACCTTGATAGGTTGTTAACCAATTTTTCCACTTAATACGATCAAATAGTTGATGTGTATATTGATGAATGGTTTCATCTTGAAAGTATTGATCAACAGCAAGGACACCCATCAATAACAACATAGAATCGATCGTAGAATATTCACTTTTACCAAAAACAGTACCAGTTTTCCTATCAAGAAAATGTGGATAAAAACCATCGTAATGATCAAGATTTAAGAGTGTTTCTAGTGTTTTACGGGATTTAAACAAAGCATCTTTTTTTGACATGATTTGATGCTCAACTTGAATAATTAAACTACATAACATATATCCAGTTGACGCAATAGAAGCACGATCAGGCTGTAAGTTATGATCTGATGTTAATCCAAACCCATTTGAATGTTCATCAAAATTCGTGTAATCTCTAAAAAAATTGGTCGTGTTGATTAACATGTTTCGAAGTGTTTTTTTGTCCATTTTGTGTCCTTTATTAAGCGATTTTTTGGTATAATATCAATAAGGAGAACATGCGTATGATTGAAGTCAAACAAGGGTTATTTTATATTAATGGGAAACCTAAATATCTATTTGCAGGTGAAATTCATTATTTTAGATTACCTACACATCTTTGGAAGATCCACATTGAAAAATTGATTGAATCAGGGTGTCAAGTAGTGAGTTTTTATATTCCGTGGCTCATTCATGAACCTCAAGAAGATGTGTATGAATTTCAAGGTGAATCGTTAGAACAATACGATCTTATTCGATTCATCCAATTATGTATCAGTTATGACTTATATATATTTTTAAGACCGGGACCTTTTGTGATGGCTGAACTTCTACATGAAGGAATTCCTCCCTATCTATTTCAAGTAGAAGATATCAAACCACGAACCTTTCATAAAAAACGTGTACCGAATGATCAAATCGATTATTTACACCCATACTTTTTAGAGAGAACTAGAAAGTATATGGATGCGCTTTTCAATGCGTTAAAACCATATACACAAGAAGGCGGACCAGTCATTGGCGTTCAACTTGATAATGAAATCGGTATGTTAGCTTGGGTATCTCAATCACCTGCACTCACAGAAGATGTTATCGAGCATCTAGGAGATACTTTTGATCAGACACAATATGTATTTAAACCTGGACAATCTGCACGTGGACATCAACGTTTAGGGATCTATATGCGCCATCGATTTAAGCGATTTGTTGACATTCTTGATACGATGATCAAACAACTTACCCATAAGAACATGCTGACGTTTATTAATGTTCACGGAACTGAAGGAGGAAGAGGAAAGTCATTTCCTATCGGATATTCTCAACTCAAGGATACATTTGGTCAACGCATCATCGGTACGGACATTTATTTCAGTCACTTAACGATTGAAAACACCCATGATTACTACATCATCAACAGCATGCTACAAGCTTTAAAATTGCCTGAAACGCCTTCTACATCACTCGAATTTAATGCAGGTAATTCTAATTTTGGGGATGATTTATCAGGTCATGATACCCCACAATCCATGGATAAGAAGATTAGAATGAATATGATTCAAGGCCATCAAATGATCAATTATTATTTATTATCTGCCGGCATGAATCCACGTATCCCACATCATCAAAATCCTTTTCAACGCATTGCATTCACAGGTGAAAGACACGGATTTTCAGCACCGATACAAATACAAGGAAATACCACGTATATGTATGACCAAATCAAGTCAACCAACCAATTATTTTTAACCCACGAACCATTTTCTATTCACACTCAAGAAGTGACGTCAACACTGACTTTCGGATTTATACTCGATCAATATATGACGGAATCCATGCGTCATGGTACAGAAATAGAAGATATTAAAGTAGCGTTAACTCGAGCAAGAAGTGGGATTGTGTGGGATCAGTTTTTAAAACATAGTTTACTCCTTCAAAGACCATTCCGGTCACTTCATTTAGAAAACAGTGGTGTGATTGATGTGTCTCAAACGCCTGTACTAGCAGTTCCAATCAGTACATATATGTCAGCAAGTATCCAAGAAACACTCATTCAATACATACAATCAGGCGGAAAATGTTTATTTTTTGGTCAATGTCCACTCTATGATTTAGAAGGACAACCCAATCAGTCACTTATGCAGTTTCTCAATATCGACGTAGAACCTTTTACGCACGAACAACATGAGAGACCATTATCAGCGTGTTATGATCTAGGCATTGATGGATATCCATCATTTAGAACACCTTACTATCAAGTCTTACACCACAACATGCCTTCATGGTTTGAAACAGAATCTCATGAAAAATTATCATACATATCAGACCAAGTCATCTTAGTGACAACACCTTATCCGGGACACCTAGAGATCACCGAACGGTTCCTTCAACACGTTCATATCGACCCAATTGTTTCATTAAAACATCAAGGGTACCTTCATGCCTTTCAAACTCGAGGTGACCATGGAGGATACCTCCACTTACTCAACATAGAAGGGTTCAAACAAACCATTAAGATCGATCATCCGCTTCTTGATACGATCACATTGATGCCTTTTGAGTCACTCATGCTGTTTGATCAATTACGTATACATGGTCACGTCGTCTCATCGAGTGTTGAATGTATCGAGATTGAAACGCATCAATTGACATTTAAGACAGATGGTAGAGAAGCAGATGTCTACATTCAGACAAACAGCGACATTGAGAATCCTTTATGTGTATTAAAGGGAGATACGTATCATTGTCACATAGGACGACATAAAGAAGATACATGGACCATTAAACTAGAAGCTAACTAGCTTCTTTTTTATTTGTCTTGGAAGCCAAGGACTTCTAAGCCGTTTTGAATATAAGGTATATCCATAAAAATATTCCAAATCAGTTGACTACGATAATTTTCAATCATGAGCATCGTAATCCCTTTATCGATCCCGATGACATCAGGAGAATAATAAGGTGTCTTATCTTCGATTCTCGTATCGGTATACCCTGTATGGGTACCTAAATTAAAGCTGGCTCTAAATCCATAACTTCCCCATAGATTTGGGAGTGTTTTAAAATAATACGCCGTATTAATGGTTTCTTGTTCTAAGTGAATAATGGATGCCATTGCTGCATAAGGTGCAACGGTTCCGTCAAAACGGGAAGGACCAGTGTGACTATATGGTGGTGTTCCATATGCAAAATAACCATTCGGTCCATCACTAGCACTGACGCCAAAGGAAGTAGGTGATAAACTTCTATATCGAGCTTGATTGTCTAAGGCAAAACTGTATTGTGCTTGATGCGCGCGTCTTGCATTTTCATACCAATCAAGACCATCAGGATCTAACATGTCTCTAAAATCAATAAAGGCGTGTGAGTATTGATGAATGAAAAGTTCCCCTCCAGGGGCATAATAATAAGAATCTACATTTCTAGAAGCATCTATCTCACTGATATAAGGTGCATTTTTTCCTAACATATCATATTTCATGACATTATAAGGTGCAGCACCTGTAGGATAAGTTGGAGATCCAGCTCCCAAGACATACATAATGAGTTGTTCTGCAAATCCATACCAACGTCCTGTATGATAACCATCTTCTGGATAGTAAGACATGTAGTAACGATTGGTTTGAGGATTGATATACCAGTTCCAATCCACACGTTCATAAAGTGTCTGCGCTTTTTCTTTGACCTCACCACCAAAATATTGACCAGCAGATAGTACACCCACCATGAGTAAGGCTGTATCAATAACAGAAACTTCACTATTCCAAACACGTTCGGTTGTTTCCATTGAAATAAAATGGTGATAAAAGCCGTGATAATGTTCCATATTTAATAGCGTATCCATGGTAAGAGAGGCATGTTCAAAGCCTTCTTCATACGTAATCCAATCATTGACGATACCAATTGGTAAACCCGCTAACGCAAATCCAACAGATGCAATCGAGGCAATTCCGTTCGCATTTGGAAAACGATCCCTCGACATACCATAACCTCTTGAATCTTTATTTCGATTCGATGTTTCCCAAAAAAACATGAAAGATCGATATTGTTCTTCTAAAATAAGACCATCGATGTCTTTTAACGTCACATCGTAATTGTTTTCTTGAGTTGATTGACACGAGATTAAGGTGAAAGTCAACAGCATCACCATGAATAATAATGTTATTTTTTTCATAAGTTTATTGTTCTCCTCCTGCAAGACCTGATTGATCGATGCCTTGAATAAATAATTTTTGAATAAAGATGTATACAATAAGCATTGGTAAAATGATGAGTAGTGTTGCTGACATACGGATGCCTTCATTAATGAGTGCAGCTTCACCTGGGAATAAATCTTGATAACTTGAGACAAACGTAAGTAATCGTAATTGAAGTGTTTCCACTAAATTATTCAACATCAGTGAGGATGTATACGTTTCATTCCAATACCATACAAAACTAAATAAAAAGGATGTAATAAAAGATGGAACTGATAACGGTACAGCGATTTTTATATAGACGTAAAATGGTGATGCACCATCGATTTGAGCAGCTTCTTCAAGGGCTTTAGGAATCATTTTATAAAACTGATAAAAAATTAAGATAAAGACGGCGCTATAAAGTCCTTGACCAAGAGATGCTGGAAGTAAAATGGACCATATCGTCCCGACTAAATTCAAGTCATTAAATAACACAAAGCGTGGAATCATAATGAGTTGGGGTGGAATGATGTACGTTAAGATGACGATTGCAAAAATAATTCTTTTAAGTGGGAATTCAAATTTAGCAAACCCATACCCGATCAAACTCGCGACAAACGTTTGTAAAATCGCGGGGAACAACGTCACAGTTAAACTTGACAGTAACGTTTCAAGATACTTTAATACTTCAAAAGACGTGATGATATTATCAAGATAAAGTTTAGAAGGAATATACAACACCGATGGGGATAATAAATCTGCAAGGTCTTGTAAACTAATCGAGATCATGTATAAAAGTGGATAGACATAGACAAAACCAATCCCAATAAGTAACGCATAAATGATGACTTTAAATAATAATCCGTCTTTGAATTGGAGTCCAATAAGACGTTTCTTTAATGAAGCTGAAGTTATTGTTTTAGACAATAGTTTCATCGTCTTTTTACTCCTTTCACACGTTTTACTTTTTCTTTTGGTGCAATGATCCAAACAACGACAATCAGTAAGACGCTAATAATGATAAAGTAAATCCAAGACATCGCGGAAGCATAACCATAACCACCTTGACTTGAAAACATCATTTGACGAATGAGGGTTAAGATATCATTATTAGAAAAAGTTGATAACATGACTACCGTATACACTGCAGCCACCACCATAATATTTCTTAATGAAGGTAATGTAATTTTCCAAAATGTTTCCCATGGCGATGCTCCATCAATTTGAGCTGCTTCATATACTTCAGAAGACATTTTTTGAAGCCCAGCTAAAAATAATACAATTTGAACACCTGAAAACCATAACACCATAATCATTTCAGACAGTAACGTTTGAAGTGGGTTTGCTAGAAAAGCCGGTAAAATCTCGTCAATCGCAGACAGCATCCCATATTGTTCAATAAGTGGTACAGTACCAGCGCCTTGATTGAGTAATTCATTGATCACTGGACCAGAGACAATAATGACGGGTAAAAAGAATACCCCTCTAAATAGACCACGAAATTTGATGTTTTGATTCAACATCATGGCAATCATCATGGATAAAATTAAAATGACAGGGACATAAAGTATCATTTCAGATAAAAACCGTAATAATTGATCGATAAAATTAACATCGGTTGTTAGTATGGTTGTGAAATTATCAAACCCAACAGAATACGTGACGATGCCTTCATTCCCTGTAATTGAGACATCACTAAAAGCAAAGATGAGTGAACGTATAAGAGGAATAAGGGTTAACGCGATAAATCCAATTAACCATATACCAATAAACCCGTATCCATAAAGCAGTTGTCTTTTTTTATGGTTCATCGTATCACCTCACGTACAAACGCAGACATTGGATCAATCGTCACACCATCATAGACATACGTTTCATGTGTATAGTTCACTAATACTTGTTGACCTGATTGATAGGTAATCACACTTATGCCAACATCTGGGATAAATCGAGATTCAACAGTATCACCATATACATGAGACAACACATCAAATATCACGTTTGATTGTCGATGGATTTCATCTTCCCACACATTAAAACGGGTCGATATCCATGTTTGATTCGGACTATCTAATAACAAATACGGACTTTCTTGAGTGACTTGAAAACTTGGAAATACATGAAAATCAATCATTTTTAACAGTGTGTGAGAGGTATTTCCAAAGTAATTATGGTAACTCCCAAAAACATCTTGATAACCAGCTAAAGCATACGTTAAAAAGGGCACTGTATCCGTCATTTTTGCATGTAGTGAATGTGTTAAAGGGAGATCAAAGATAGCTTGTGCACCAAACGCAAAATCATAGGGTTGAAATACACCATTAGAGACCGTTAAATCTTGAGAAAGGTGTAACATATCTTCTCTAGAAAAAGGTTGATCACCGAATGAACCATAAATAAGACGACCAAGGTTGTCATACGCAATTCCATCAAAACCAGCATCAAGGATGTCTTGATGTAGTTGAGATAGTCTTGTGTTATAGTCATAAGGATTCACATAATCATAAGAACCATAATCATCAACAAAACGATAAGGTAGTAAGTGTCTGCCTCTTGCAATCATGAGTTGATTATGGAATGAACTTGATGTATATATTTTTAACGGTTCTACATAGATATAAACCGATACATTGTCTTTGTTAAGTAAACTATCCCATTCAGCTTGTGTTCCTACCCGTGACGATAACGGAAATACATCAAGTGATGCACCACTATACCCAACAGAAGATCCCCCACGAAGCGTGAGGATTAATTTTTGAGTTGGGTCAAATGATGATACCATCTCAATGAGATCTCGAACATGAGTCATTAAAAAAGTATCTCTTCCAATAAAGGCACGTTTATTATCTTGAAGTAAAACATCTAAATGAATAGGAGGCATAGAAGCAGATTTTAACGTCAAGCCATCTCTACTCACTACATACTGTTGATAAAGATTTGCCATTCCAACATAATTTGCTTGCTCATTGGCTAAAAAAGCATACGTCATCTGAATGTTAAATGGATTTTTCTCTTCTTGCACGCGTAAAACAGAGTTCGTCTGACTTTGGTTTAAAGGTTGTCGGTAACTTGAACGTACAATAAATGACGTATACGCAAAGAAGAAATCCGTAATCACATCAGCAGGATAGACAATCATATTTGCATATGCTTGACCTTCTTCAATGATAGTTAAATACCCTTGTTGATTCACACCATGAACCATTCCGTAGGTATTTGCAGTAATATCTAAATCATCTTTGATGATCGACGTTTCATCGATGAACGTTGACACTGCAAAATCTTGTCCATAGAGTCTTTTTTGATAAGGAGAAGTAAATTGATCGTATTGATCAAATCTAAATAACGCACCGACCCCATCAGGAACCATAATATAACCAGGAATGAGGTCTTTTTTAGCAGCCCCTAAAAAAGGATAAATCGCGATACTCGCAAGTTTAGCATTACTACTTTCACGAATACTTTCTTGATCTAACTGTATTTGAAAACCACGTTCTGTTAAGGTTACTTGATACGTTAAACGCACTTGAGATATCCCAAAATACAACTCAATGAAAACAACATCAGATAGTATTGTATATTCAAACGTTGACATTGGACTTTCAAATAAAGATTCTTCGCGTAGTTGAGGATTATTCTCAGAACCAGCAAAATAGGTTATCCAAACAGGAGACGCAACTTTATTTCTCCAGATGAAACTATTTAATCCGCGATCATCTTCTGTTGTTTGATCAGGATAAATGGGCATATCGTTTTGATCTTTTGCTGCATAATCAATATTAATAGTAGAAGACCATACATAATCTGTTGATTTTTGTAATAGATCAATAGAAGCGTCTAAAGGATTGAAATATAGTGCTACTTGATCATTTTCACTAATTAAAACACTACCCTCTAAAGATACAAGCGTATTTCGAGCGTCTCTTAAGTCAGTTTCTTTTTGTGTATATAAATTACTTGATAACAATGAAGGTTCTACTGGTAAATCTGAAATCACAAGAATTTCATCTTCTTGATAGGAAGGAAATGATACTCCAGTTGAAATGATCATCATCATGATCAATATTCTTTTAAATGCCAACACGAATGATCACCTCCCGTATTAAACTTAAGACATAATCAATCACTTGATTAAATAGTAAAAACGATATAAATAAAATTAAGATGAGTAATCCCACTGTTACAAGCGTTAGTAAGATATTTTTCAGTAAATCTTTGATGCCATATCCATGAATTTCTTTAATCATGATCACAACGAGTATACCAGTCCAGAAGTATGCAATAAACCATAAAAACTGATAAATGAATTGTTCAAATAAAGTAAAACCATAACTTGAGACTACTATTGGAATTGAGAGTAAAATATATGGCGCTAAACTATAAGCAAACCCAATATAAACGTTTTTAAACCAACCCTCACCATCGTTTAAGGTTGCAATTAAATAATTACTAAATACAACAAGTAAGACGATGCCACTATAAATAAATATATGCTCTAACACATAGAAAGATTCAATGCTTTGAACTTGAAATAAATATGACGGTAAAATCGTTGCAATAATCGTTGTCACAACAAATAAGACATAAATCCCTGTTGCTATACGATAACTAGAAGCACCTTGATGCTTAATTTGATAAAATACATCAAGTGGATGTCTTAAAACACGAATCAGTAACATGCTATCTCGAAGTGTTTTATGCGCGTGTATTTTTTGTTGAAGCGTTTCTTGGATGTGTGAAAATTGATAGCGTCGATTCAGTTTTTTATACAACATCCACATTAAGGACATTGTGAGTATCACGATCATCATGAGACCTAAATAATCTTGCAAAAACGTAAAACGTATTTGCCAGTACGCATTTGAATAACCCGTAGGATCATTAGCGAGTTCAAAGTGATATAATGCAAGATCGTATGCCATTTGGCGGTAATGCGCTT
>CAZYNC010000009.1:18154-19442 GCA_964648785.1 uncultured Acholeplasmataceae bacterium | reverse complement strand
CCATGCAAATGCCCAATAATTAAAGTATCCTAAAATCATAAATAGTGAAGTTGAAATAAAAGGCATTAAGGCGACAAGTTTATTTGATTTAGGTGCTTGTTTAAGTATGGCATATACTGGGATACTAAAAAAGATAATCCATGCAAATGCCCACAGTTGATACTCAATAGATATCCATACATATAAAGCGATACTTGATACAAGCAATATCGCATACATGATACCATTTTTAGTAATTTGTCTGATCCATTCAACAAGTAAAATTACGATAACGGGTATAAAGACGAACACTGAAAAAGGTATGGATACATCAGAACTTATTGAAAACATACCAAGTGATAAGAATTGATCCAATATAATAAAAGTGATTGATGTCATCAATAAACCACCACTAATAAGGAATCTTTTCATTCTTGATGGATGTGTTAGTCCACCAATGATCGGAATCATGAGAAATACAATCCAACCTGGATGCCATAGATTTAGCCAGAATCCTAAGATGGGTATAAATAAGATCACCGCAATAAACGGAGATAAGGCAGTGAGTTTTTCAATGATGTTATGAGGTCCTTCAAGAATAATTGCAGTCATCGGGATGATAAGAAATGCAATCCATGAAAAACTAAACCCTTGATTCATTAAAAATCCACCAGCAAAAAATAAGACAAGTGCAATAAAAGGCGTAAGTGCAATCAGCTTATTGTGAAATGATTTTTTTTGATGATGTGCCTTGATTTCTTTTTTTACATAACCTTCAGTAAGTTCATGAATGATGTCTATTGGATTTCCAAGTTTAGATGTAATGTCAACATCATCCATGTTGAGTTCTTGGTATTGCTGCCATAAAGATGCATAATCATTCATGATGTCATCTATTGTGTCATCTTCTATGTCATATTGATTTAGTAATGCTTTTAATGATAATAAATATTCTTGTTTATTCATGATTGCCTCCTAATAATATCGATACATCTCGTATAAAGTCTTTCCATTCAGATAATCCTTGTATGAGATGTTCATGTCCTTTTGTTGTAATTGTATAAACTTTTTTTGGCGCACCTATATCACTTTTTTCAGTATGTGTTTGAAAATATTGTTGTCCTGTTAATCTTCTTAAAATTGGATAAATCGTGTTTTCATTAACATTGAGAGAAGATTTCATCTTTTCAATCACACTGACACCACTTAACGGTTCATCAGCTATTAATTTTAATACACATAACTCGATGATGCCTTTTTTTAATTGGGTGTTCATGTTTCCTCCTTTTATGTGTAATGCACATTAAGT
>CAZYNC010000009.1:8364-18054 GCA_964648785.1 uncultured Acholeplasmataceae bacterium | reverse complement strand
TTGAAATAGTTGACTAAATAATTCGCAATACCGTGTTCATCATTGGTGTCTTTTGTTGTATCATTACAAACAGCTAAAACTTCAGGCATCGCGTTTTTCATGGCAACACCTAGATGTGCATATTCGATCATTTCAATATCGTTGACACCATCACCAAACGCAATGGTATGTTTGTGATCAATGTTATAATACGATCTTACATACTCAATTGCAGAAGCTTTAGAAATATGTTTTAAATATATTTCATAAATGGCATGTTTGTGATCTTTACCCCACATTCTAAAAGATAATGTATCACGAAACGTTTCTTTAAAATAAGATTCAAATGTATCAATATACGGTGTTTGGACTAAATAAATGATACCTGTCGCTTCAACATCGAATTCGGTAAATGGTTTATCAATCACAGTTCTTTTGTCTAAACTAGAAAAAAACATTCTGAGGCGTGGATCATACTTATAGGCATACACTGTTTTGTCATCGCTGTAAAACGCTGAATCTAAATAATGATACGTGTTTTCAAATAATTGATGGGTAATGGCTTTTGGAATAAATGTTTTTTTCGTCTCGAAAGTCTCATCTTTTGGATGTTGAATAGAACCACCATTATCCGTAATTAAGACATTATAGATACCTAAATCATGATATATTTGAATCGCACCACTGTGAGGTCTTCCGGTTGCAATGATGACTTTATGACCAAGTGACTCTAAATGTCTGAGAACTTTTTTTGAGTAAGCTGTGACATCACCTTCATGATTGAGTAGTGATCCATCTAAGTCACAAATAATTAAATGCTTCATGGTGCCCTCCGTCATTATATTATCTCATAAATTGAGTAAAAAAGATAGCACTAAAAGTCTTACTGTTAACAAAAGTATTCTCATGCTATAATATGTACATGGGGATGATATGATGATATTCATTACAATTGGACCAATAGAACTTAATCTATCAAGTTTAATGAGTTTTTCTTTAGGCATTTTGACTGGTTTTTTAGTGCTATTTACGATTTATATGTATGCAATCTTTTTGAATATACGAAAAGAAGCTAAAATTAAAAAAGCAGATGAAGAAGACATTGATGAACAAATGGTCTTACTCTTAATAGAAGATGCTCAAAAGCAATTCAAAGATAAAAAAATAAGAAATGACATCGGTTTTTCAAAGCATCTTTATCAAATTTCACAAGAACTTGTGGTGGATATCAGTCAAAAATTTTATCCAGAATCTAAAACACCTTACTTAGAATTAACGTTAGATGAAACATTACTTCTTAATCATTACATCACAGACCGTGTTGATCACATGACCAAACATCCATTATTAAAACTATTCAGAAGATATACACTCTCGTCATTATATGATATTACGACCACCACCAAAAAAGTGACAGATTCTAAAGTGGTAAGAAAAGCAAAAGAATTAGGTGTTGATGAAGTTTTAAAAGCATCCATGTCAGCGATCAATGTGATGAATCCAGTGTATTGGATACGTCGTTTTACGAACGAACAAATTATTGATCGTATATTAGTCAAAATAGGTGCAGCGATCATCGCGATTGTTGGTGAAGAAACATATAAGATTTACTCTAAAAAAGTATTTCAAAAAGAAGAAACTATTCACAGTAACGTTGATGAAATTTATGAAGACATCAATCAGACATTAGAAGAGGTTAAACATGACAGAAAATAATACACAAATTAAAGAACCTTTCAAAATTTATCAGTTATCAAAACATAAAGGGATACGTTCAAAGCTCATTTATCAAACCTCACACTTTGTTTCACCCATGTTTGGGCGGAAAGTCAAAGACGTCATTGCCATACCAATTGATACATCGACCAATCGAGATCGAACAAAAGAACTTGATGCTTTTAGAACAAAGAAAAAAATAGGTGAAGAAGAAGCCGTTTCTAAGTATGGAACAAAGTATTATGAGTTTAATAACTTTATTACAACAGAGACTAGAAAAGCATATTTTGGACATGAAGACATTCCAGATGGCGACACTGAAGATAAAAAAGAAATCAAAACACCTACGATTATTGCACCAATCACAAGACATAGAGACACAAACATCCTATTTGAAGTAAAGCCTTCACTTAAAGATGAAGAAACCCCTCGTGAGACAATAGATCTACCATCATTAGAAACAATACAAGATGATGAAGAAGATATTATAGTCAATACAATTGAATTAGAACCAGAAGAATCCAATGAACCATCTTCAGTCATGATGGAGTCGTCTTTTTTTGAACAAGTCAATCAAGACATGGCACATAAAAAAGAAAAACCTACTATACAGCAAAAGAGTGAAGATGAAAAACCACGCAAAGTTCAAAAACAATCATATGTCTATCCAGATGTTTCAATGTTTGAAAAAAGTGATAACGATCTTACTGAAAAACCAGAATGGTTACTCAATCAAGTTGATCAACTTAATACAACACTATTAGATTTCAACATTGAAGGGAAAGTCATCGATTCTAAAAAAGGCCCTACCGTAACACGACATGAGATTGCGTTAGAACCTGGCGTCAATGTTAAAAAGATTGTTGGTATTCAAGATAATATTGCAATGAGTTTAGCAGCTACATCAATCAGAATTGAAGCACCAATCCCTGGAAAACCTTTTGTTGGAGTCGAAGTACCGAATGAAGTCAAAGACATGGTTCGATTTGGGAATATCGTGGATGACCCTACTTTCTTAGAATCACATCAACCTCTTCAAGTCGCACTTGGAATGGATATTGATGGATCTCATGTTTATGCAAATATTGAGTCAATGCCGCATGGACTTATTGCAGGTGCAACGAATTCAGGTAAAAGTGTTTGCGTCAATACCATTTTAGTAAGTTTACTGTTAAAAAATTCTCCAGAAGAGTTAAAACTTATCCTCATCGATCCAAAACAAGTGGAACTTGCTCCATATAACGATTTACCACATCTCATTACGCCAGTTATTACCGATAGTAAAGTTGCAGCTCAAGCACTTAACTGGGCAGTAGAAGAAATGGAACGAAGATTTATGATTTTCGCATCTTCTAGAGCTAGAAACCTTCAATCGTATAACGATAATATCGAACAAGGCATCATTGAAGGTGATAAAATGCCACGAATCGTTGTCATCATTGATGAGTTAGCAGATTTAATTATGGCAGCTTCAAAAGAAGTAGAAGATTCTATTCAACGATTAACACAAAAAGCACGTGCAGCAGGCATCCATCTCATTGTTGCAACTCAACGACCAACAACGGATGTCATTAAAGGAACCATTAAATCTAATATTCCAGTTAGAGTTGCATTTAAAGTCGCTTCTTTTGTTGACTCTACAACGATTTTAGATGGTGCAGGTGCTGAGTCACTGCTGGGTCGCGGGGATATGTTACTTAAAATTAATGATGCTCCTGTCCGTTTACAAGGGGCTTATATCTCTGATGATGAAATTTATGCTGTCACTTCAATGATTAAAGATCAATATCCAACAACCTATATTTTTGGACACGAAGAATTAAAACGTAAAATCGAAAAAGTATCGCAATTAGATGAATTATTTCCTGATGTCGCAAGGTTTGTTGTTGAGCAACAAAGTTGTTCAATGAATTCTATACAAAAACAATTTGGTATAGGATTTAATCGCGCTCAAGATATCGTAAAATCACTTATTGATACAGGAATTGTAGAAGATGCTCAAGGAACAAAAGCAAAAGAAGTTCAAGTTAGTTTATACGATTTGGATGATGTATTAAAGGACATCATGTCTTGATGAAATCGATAAAAACTTACTACCAACATATATTATTACTCCTCATTCTTACTATATTTATAGTATTTAAAGTGCTCAATGTAACGAGATTTACAGAAGCAGCATCGTATTTTTCTATGCCGCTTTTTTTTGTTTTTCTTATGATATTTTTTGTATCACTTATATTCAAGCAAAAAACAAATCATATCATTGCAACGATCAATGAATGGGTAATGTTTATATCCGTATCATTAAGTTTTATTTTACTGATATTTAGTTTTATTATGATCCCTTCAAATGTGAATCAACAATCCATGATGCCAACGTTAAATGATGGTGATCGTATTATCATTTCACACTTTATGTACGAACCAAAAAGGCATGACATTATTGTTGTTGAAGTCAATCAAAAAGATTATCCAATGATTCCGAGTTCAACGTTTCAAGATGACGATACTGTTTATTTTGTAAAAAGATTGGTAGGATTACCTGGAGATAAAATCAGTTTCGTCATTGAAAATGGACTACGATTGTTATACATTAATGATCAAAAAGTTCTCTCAGTATCAGGACATGCATATGTTGTAACAGAGCAACAACAACAATTTTTAGAAACACAGATTCAAAATCAAACGTTAATGAATTATTTTGTCTTAGGAGATAATAGTCAAGCATCACTTGATAGCATTGAATTTGGTTGTATCAGTTTATCTGATATCATGGGTAAAGTAATCTTTAGATTATGGCCTTTCGGAGGTGTTTATGAGTAAATACCAACATATTCAATGGTATCCTGGACACATGTTTAAAACGATGAAAGAGCTTAAAGTATCACTTTCATTAGTCGATGTTGTCATTGTGTTACTAGATGCCCGCATTCCACTATCATCGATGAACCCAAAACTATTAGAACTCGTTTCTAATAAACCGATTTTATACATATTAAACAAATCTGATTTAGCAGATCCTACTAAAACCCAAGCTTTTATGCAAACTTTTCAGAACCAAGGTAATCATGTTATTCATGTGTCATCATTAGATTCAAGAATGCCTTCAAAAGTCATTAAATCTTTGGATCATATTATGGCCCCAATTCAAGAAAAGAGACAACTTAAAGGATTAAAAGATAAAATATATAAAGTGTTAATTGCAGGTATTCCTAATGTCGGAAAATCGACATTTATTAATGCTATGACAAAGAAAAAAGCGACTAAAACTGGGAATACACCAGGTGTCACAAAGCAACTTCAATGGATTCGTATTCATCCGAAAATAGAATTACTTGATTCTCCAGGTGTATTGTGGCCTAAATTTGAAGACGATACTGTTGCTTTAAATCTCGCACTAACAGGAGCCATAAAAGATAAAATACTTCCATTAGATGAGGTTGTGATGTATGGTCTAGAGTTTATGCTGAAGCACTATCCCGCTGTCTTAGAAGAAAGATATAGCATGACATCATTAGAGCACGCATTAGAACATATCGCTAGAAAACGTGGTGCGTTATTAAAAGGCGGTATGATCGATGAAGAACGTGTCTATCACCTATTTTTAACAGATTTAAGAAGTCATAAATTAGGAGGGATTACGTTAGATGCCCTCGATGTATGAGTATGAAAATAAACTGTTACAAATTGGGAAATTACATATATGTGGTGTCGATGAAGCAGGAAGAGGACCACTTGCGGGACCTGTTGTTGCTGCAGCAGTGATTTTAAAACCTGGCGTTATCTTGAAACATGTAAAAGATTCTAAAATGCTTTCAGAAAAACAATTAGAAATTGCTTTAGAAGAAGTTAAAACACATGCAATTGCCATTAAAGTTGTGATGGGTTCGGTTGAAGATATAGATAGAATCAATATATATCGTGCAACTAAAGAAGCGATGGTAGAAGCAATCAATGGACTAGATGTAAAACCAGATTTTATCTTAACGGATGCAATGCCAATCCCAGAATTCAAACACTTAGAATCCATTATTAAAGGTGATCAAAAGTCAATTTCGATTGCTGCAGCATCGATTGTAGCCAAGACGACAAGGGACGCATATATGAAACACATGCATACATTGTTTCCAGAATATGGATTTGATCAACACAAAGGTTATCCGACTAAACTTCATATTGAAGCACTTCAAAAGTATGGACCAACACCCATTCATCGACGATCATTTCAACCAGTCAAAGAAGCATTCTTGAAATTTTCTAAGTAAAACACATAAATCTATATATTTATAATATATAAAAAGTTTCTTGTCATTTTTACTTGACATCAAACTTTTTTATTTATATGATTGTATAAGCGGAGGGCATATGAAAGAAAAATTAATTATTGTCGAGTCTCCATCTAAAGCAAAAGCCATTCAATCTTATTTAGGACAAGGTCATGTCGTGGTCTCTTCAAAAGGGCACATACGAGATCTTGCAACATCTGGAAAAGGTGGTTTAGGAATTGATATTGAATCTAATTTTGAACCAAATTATCAAATTATTAAAGGAAAACAAACGCTTGTTAATGATCTAAAAAAACAAGCTAAAACAAGAGATGTATTAATCGCAACCGACCAAGATAGAGAAGGTGAAGCGATTGCCTGGCATATCGCGCAAGTCTTAGACTTAGACGTACATGATGCAAATCGCGTTGTGTTTTCAGAAATTACAAAACAAAAAATATTAGAAGCAGTAAAAAAACCACGTCAAATTGATCTTGGACTTGTCAATTCTCAAGAAACAAGACGTATGTTAGATCGTATTATCGGGTTTAAATTATCAACATTATTACAATCAAAAATTAAATCAAAATCAGCAGGTCGTGTTCAAAGTGTTGCTTTAAAACTTATCGTTGATCTAGAAAAAGACATACAAGCTTTTGTTCCAAAAACATATTATGATCTTGAAGCAAGTTATCAAGGGAATAAAGCAGAATACAGTCTTAATAAAGATCAACTCAATAAAGAACAAGCTGAGCAAGTATTAAAAGAAGCGACGAATCCTTTTACGGTATCTCATCTAGAAGTCAATCAAAAAGAAAGAAAATCAAAGGAAGTGTTTAAAACTTCAACACTCCAACGTGATGCTTATAACTATTTAGGATTTAGTTCAACAAAAACAATGATGCTTGCTCAATATTTATATGAAGGTGTTGATATTAACGGTGAAACAACCGGTTTAATCACGTATATGAGAACGGATGTGACAAGGTTATCAAATGAATTTGTCCAAGACGCCATCACGCACATTCAAACGCAGTATGGACAACAATATATAGGTCAATACAAAACAACAAAAGATAGTAATGCCCAAGATGCTCACGAAGGTATTCGTCCTACAAACGTCAACTTCACACCTGAATATGTCAAACAACACGTTGATCGTGATACGATTAAAGATGAAAAATTATTTGAAGATGCACTTAAATTATATAGCCGAATATATGGTAGAACACTTGCATCACTCATGGCTCCCGCTATGTTAGAGCATACAAAAGTCACCTTTACATCTCATCAACATGACTTTACGATGAAAGGTGTTCGACTTATGTTTGATGGATTTTTAAAAGTGTATGAAGAATCCAAAAATAAGGATGTCATATTACCTCACTTTACGTTGAATCAATCCATACAATTAGAAGACATTCAATCTATCGAAAAACAAACACAACCAAAACCGAGATACAACGAAGCGAGCATGATTAAAAAACTAGATGAGCTTGGCATTGGTCGTCCATCCACCTACGCTTCGATTATTAAAACACTTATTGATCGTGGTTATGTGAGTAAAGAAAAAAATCTTCAACCAACAGAACAAGGTATCCTAACATCAGATGAGCTTGATAAATTTTTTAACGACATCATTAATACGGATTACACTGCAGAGATGGAATCTCATTTAGATAAAATTGCAGATGGTGATTTTGATAAAATGCGCATTTTAAAAGACTTCTATGAAATGTTTATGCCGTTGTTAGAAAACGCCAAAGTAAACATGAAAAAAATACAACCTGTCATGTTAGAAGAATTATGTCCACAATGCGGTAGTCCACTTGTGATAAGAAAATCAAAATATGGTGAATTTGTTGCTTGCAGTGGATTCCCTAAGTGTAAATACATTAAAAAAGAGGAAGTTTCTGAAAATTAAATCATTCCCCTTTACATTTTTAAAAGTATTTGATAATATGAAGGTCCTAAAAAGAAATTTTTAGACCCTTTTTCCCTAAAGAATAAAGACGACTTTCATGAAGAAAGAAGTCTTTTTCTTTATGGTATAATATTTTTTAGGAGACGATATGGGATTTTTTAAAAATTTATTTTCAAAAAAACCAAAAATGATGTATCAACAAGCACTATCTCGTTCTCAAGTGTCTTTATTGAGTGTCAAAGAAGCGATGGATCTTCATCAATCTCTTCATAGAGAAGTGTTAGAAGCATTAGAAGATGCATTATTAATGTCAGATGTTGGTTTTGAAACATCATCAAATATCATCCAACATTTAATTCAAGTCGATAAAAAACAAAAAATGACCAATTATGAAATGCTACTAGATGCATTATATGCTTTTGTTGATGACATTCTTATAGAATCTCCTTCACTTGAACAGAAAACAGTTATTTTTGTTGTTGGTGTCAACGGTGTTGGAAAAACAACAACAATAGGAAAACTTGCTCATCTATACAGCACAGACAAAAAAGTGATGATTATTGCTGCAGATACGTTTAGGGCAGCAGCAATTGATCAATTGTCTATATGGGCAAACAAAAGTCACGTTGATTTTTATTCTAATCCTTCAAAAGATCCTAGTTCGGTTATTTTTGATGGTTTAAAAAAAGCAAAAGAACTCAACTCGGATATTATCTTCATTGATACGGCAGGAAGACTTCAAAATAAAGCCCATTTAATGGCTGAACTTTCAAAAATGCGAAACATGATTTCTAAAGCCTATGGTGACATTGAGATTCATACCTTTTTAGTCATTGATGCTACAACGGGACAAAATGGACTTTCACAAGCGAAACTTTTTCATGAAGCAACACAAGTCACCGATTTAGTGATTACAAAGCTTGATGGTACGTCAAAAGGTGGTATTGTATTACCGATTGCATCGATGTTAAACGTACCGATTGCGTACATTGGAATCGGCGAAGGACTAACCGATTTAAAAGTATTTGATAAAGAAGCATTCATGCAACAACTCATGAATCATGGAGCACATGATGGATCTAGATAAAAAAGATTATTTGATATCATTATTTTTTCAATATGAAACGTTACTAACTGACACACAAAAACTTTATTTTAAGTCCTATGTGTTAGAAGATTTTAGTTTGAAAGAAATAGCAGATGCGTATCAAGTATCTAGAAATGCTGTTTATGATGCAATTCATAAAATTGAAGAACATCTATATACTTATGAAGAAAAATTAAAACTGTTTCAAAAATCTCAACAACGATTAGAACTTTTAAATCAATATGAATTAACACAAGATAAAACACTACTAAAACAATTAAAAGCGATGGATGAATGATGTTTGAAACAACGTTAAGTTCTCGTATGCAAATGGCCTTAAGACGTTTAACAGGTAAAGGCTATTTAAATGAAGATGACATTTTAGAAGCCTTAAAAGAAATTCGACGTGCGCTCTTAGAAGCAGACGTTCATTTAAGCGTGATTAAATCTTTTACTGAACAAGTCAAAGAACAAGCCTTAGGTGAAAAAATTATTAAAGGGCTTAATCCAGCTCAACAAGTTGTAAAAATTGTTACCGATACACTCACAAAAACTTTAGGCGATCACACATCATATATCTCTTACAATCCAAATGGGCTAAGTGTCATGATGCTTATTGGGTTACAAGGATCAGGTAAAACGACCTCTATTGCAAAACTTGCAAAAACCATCCACGAAACTGAACAAAAAAAAGTATTACTTGTTGCTGCTGACGTTTA
>CAZYNC010000009.1:3985-8264 GCA_964648785.1 uncultured Acholeplasmataceae bacterium | reverse complement strand
GGTGTCTTATTAACAAAGCTAGATGGTGACACAAGAGGTGGTGCTGCACTCTCAGTATCAAGTGTTGCCAACATTCCCATTAAATTTCAAGCTTCTGGAGAAAAGATAGAGACATTAGAAGTCTTTCATCCTGATCGAATGGCTTCTAGAATATTAGGAATGGGCGATGTCATGAGTTTAGTTGAAAAAGCTTCAGAAGCAGTTTCTGAAGATGATGCTAAAAATCTGATGACAAAAATTCAAAACAATACGTTTAATTATAATGATTTAAAAAAACAATTCAAAATGATTCAAAGAATGGGGTCCATTCAAAAAGTCATAGGTCTCATCCCTGGATTAGGCAAACAAGCATCGCAAGTTGATGACAAACCGATAAAAGAGATGTCCATCATTATTGATTCCATGACACTGAAAGAACGTAAAGATCCAACCCTTATTGATCAATCTTCAAAAAGACGTGAACGACTTGCAAGAGGTAGTGGATTATCGGTTGCAGCCGTTAATAGATTAAGAGATGCGTTTAACAAGCAAAAAACAATGATGAAACAAATGATGTCCATGGATCCAAGCCAACTTCAACAATTTAAACCTCAACATATGCAGCAACCAAAAGTCAAAAAAGGTAAAGGGAAACATAAAGGTCGATTTAAATATTGACCTTTATTTCTTGAAAAGTTATCCACATATGTCGTGGGAAATACATCAAAAAAATATGATAAAATTTTAAATGAGTAGGTGTTTATGAACAAAAAAATGATATTAGTTGATGGTAATTCAATCGTATTTCGTGCTTATTTTGCAACTGCATATCCTGGTGCAACCTTGATGCAAACCTCTAAAGGAGAATATACGAATGCACTTTTTGCATTTATTAATATGTTTGAACAAATTGTGCAAGATCAAGATGATATGATTTTAGTAGCTTTTGATACAAAAGAAAAAACAAAAAGACACGACATGTATCAAGACTACAAAGCTGGACGTGCAAAAATGCCAGAAGAACTTGCAAGTCAACTTGATATCATTAATCAGTATTTAGATGTCATGGGGATTACACATTATCGTCAAGCTGGTTATGAGGCAGATGACATCATAGGAACTTTATCAAAAACGCCTGATTATGATATTCATATATATTCATCGGATCGCGATTTACTGCAGCTTGTCTCTGAGAATGTTACTGTCCACTTACTTAAAAAAGGCATGAAAGAAGTGCACGACTATACGCCGGACAAAATCATTGAAACATACGAACTTACGCATCATCAAATGATAGATTTAAAAGGACTTATGGGAGATCCTTCTGATAACATTCCTGGAATTCCAGGTGTTGGCGAAAAAACGGCCATTAAATTACTCAAAACATACGGTTCTCTTGAAAATGTCTTAGCACATGCAGATGAAATTGGCGGTAAACTTTCTGAAAAAATTAAAGAAGGTCATGAATCAGCTATTTTATCAAAAACACTCGTCACAATTGATACTCAAGCAGAGCTTGATCTAGGCGTTCAAGATATTGTAAGAAAAAGTGTAGATCAAGATGCGAGAGTCAAATTCTTACAACGATATGAATTGCATATGCTTGCGAAAAAAGTGCAAGTAGATGAGACCCCCTCACCAATAGAATGGACGTTCATAGATCATGACGATCAATGGCGCTCCTATGATATTAAAACGTGTGCCATGCATGTTGAATTGTCTGATTCAAATTATCATCATGCAACATTATGGGGGATCGGTATTGCGTTTGATCAAACATATATCATGATTGATCCACAATATGCACTCACATCACCATTGTTTAAAACTTTTTTAGAAGATACAAGCATTACAAAGTATGTTTATGATGCCAAAGCAATCTATGTCTTTATGAAATGGAAATCTATAGAAGTCAAAGGTATTCAGTTTGATTTATTGCTTTCAAGTTATATCATTAATGCTCATTTAGGAAAAGAAGAGTTTAATCGAGTTGTTTCAGCCTTTGATTACACAGGAATTGCATATGAAGAAGACATTTATGGTAAAGGTGTAAAAAAAGGACTTCCTGAGAATCAATCTCATCATCAACACATTGTGTCTAAAGCCAAAGCTATCTTAGATTTAAAAGACAAACAGGATGCATTACTCAAAGAGAAACAACAAGATCATTTACTCTATGAAGTGGAACTTCCATTATCCTTTGTATTAGGTGATATGGAATTTCAAGGTATCCATGCAGATGTTCAAACATTAAATTCATTAGGAGACACACTTAAACTTCGTATTGAACAATTAGAACTTACCATTCAAGAACTTGCAGGCATGTCATTTAATATTGCCTCTCCTAAACAGCTTGGTGAAGTATTATTTGAACACTTAGGATTACCTTCTGGTAAAAAAACAAAAACAGGATACTCAACCAATGTTGATGTGTTAGAAAAACTTAAACGTCATCATCCTATTATTGAGCCTATTTTATCGTATCGTACGCTTTCAAAATTGCATTCTACTTACATAGAAGGATTAAGACCCTATATCCTAGAAGATGGTAAAATTCATACGATTTACATGCAAGCATTAACAACGACAGGAAGACTTTCTTCAACGGATCCAAATCTTCAAAATATTCCTATTCGAACCGAAGAAGGAAGACTCATACGTCAAATATTTCATGCTGATCAAGGTGCATTATTACTTGGTGCAGACTATTCTCAAATTGAATTAAGAGTCCTTGCAGATCTTGCGAATGTTCACGCATTGATCGACTCTTTTAACAATAATGAAGATATTCACGAACAAACGGCAAAAAAAGTCTTCCATGTTGATGAAGTGTCAAAAGAACAAAGAAGACAAGCAAAAGCTGTTAATTTTGGCATTATATATGGCATTTCTGCTTGGAGTTTGGCAGACGATATCAATGTCTCCCAAAAAGAAGCGCAACAATTTATTGATACATATTTAACGATTTATCCGGAAATAAAATCATATATGGAACAAACAGTTGCGTTTGCAAAAGCAAACGGATATGTAGAAACTATTTTAAAAAGAAGACGCTACATACCTGAACTTAATTCAAGTGTATTTATGCAACGGGCATTTGGAGAAAGAACTGCAATGAACGCTCCTATTCAAGGATCCGCGGCAGATATCATCAAACTCGCCATGATTCAACTTCATGATCAGTTGAAACAAAAACAATTAAAATCTTCTCTAGTACTACAAGTTCATGATGAGTTAATTTTAAATGTTTATCAAGACGAATTAGAAGATGTGAAAGTGCTTGTAGAGGATGCTATGAAACACGCAATTAATATGCAAGTATCGCTTGATATTTCCATGGATACCGGTCATACTTGGTATGAGGTGAAATAATGCCTGAACTACCTGAAGTCGAAACAGTTAGACGTACGTTATTACCATTACTTAAAAATAAAATCATTCAAGACGTTGATATTTATTGGAAAAATTGTGTACGTACAGAAAATTTCCAATCAATCATTAAACATCAACGTATCCATGATATTGTTAGACACGGAAAATACTTAGTTTTTGTATTAGATCAACATGTGATGATTTCACATTTAAGAATGGAAGGGAAATATTACCTTCATCAACCTAGAAAAAAAGGACCACATGAACATGTTGTATTTCACCTTGATTCACATGAATATTTAACGTATCATGACACTAGAAAATTCGGTAAATTTGAACTCATTTCAAAAGATAACTATCAAGATGTACCACCCATATCTCACTTAGGAGATGAACCTAAAGATATCGATGCTCACGATTTATATCAAAAACTCAAACACAAAAGAATTCCAATTAAAATGGCATTACTTGATCAACATTTAATTTCAGGATTAGGAAATATCTATGTCGATGAAACATTATATAGAGCACGTATACATCCAGAAAAGAAATGTTATCAACTCACGAAAAAAAACGTTGAACACATCATCTTTCACGCGATAGAAGTGTTAGATCACGCCGTTCAACTTGGTGGTTCTACCATTCGAACGTATCACGCTATCCATGGTGTCGATGGGAAATTTCAAAATGAACTAAGAGTTCATACAAAACTAGGTGAGCCATGTCAACATTGTCAAACTAAGATTATTAAAATCAAAGTTGGAGGTAGAGGAACGTATGTCTGTCCAACGTGTCAAAAAACATCAACTTAAAATTGGTATCACTGGGAATATTGCAAGCGGAAAATCTACTGCCATCACATACTTAAAAGCAAAAGGGTATCATGTCATTGATAGTGATGAAATCGTCAAACAATTATGGACAATGC
>CAZYNC010000009.1:0-3885 GCA_964648785.1 uncultured Acholeplasmataceae bacterium | reverse complement strand
AGATTAGATGCAGTCATTCTCATTACTGTTCCAAGAGACATTCAACTCAATCGTCTCATGAAAAGAGGATTGACGAAAGAACAATCACTTCTTCGAATCGAAGCACAAATGAGGCAAGAAGAGAAAATCAAAAAAACACCTTATGTGATTTCAGGTACATTAGGATTTGACCATTTTTATGAAGCTTTAGAGAAAGAAATAGAACGTATTGTAAATGAAAAACATCCAAATTTTTACACCGATTGACCTATCTGGTCATGATCATAAAGTATTATCATTGTTGTATCGACCATTAATTGGTACGGTTGCTTTTTCACTTTATCAGCTCATTTTCGCATACGGCTATCAAAAAGATATGACTGAAATAGAAGAGACGATGCTGTTGAATTTACTTGTGGTCACGCAACAAGAATTAGAGAAAGCAACAAATATTTTACAAGCTCACGCATTGCTGGATGTTTTTGAAAAAGAAGATACACAATTGTATCAATTAAAAAAACCAATGACTGCTAAACAATTTTTAACAGATACGATATTTGGTATTACCTTAGAACATAAAGTTGGTAAAAAAACACTTTCCATGATTGTTGAACAATTTAAAGTTTTACAACCATCAATAGGTTTTTCTAGAAAAGAAGTTTTATTTGAAGATGTATATGAAATCGATCAGATGAAAAGACTGTCTATTCATGAACCTTTATTTGAAAATGGAGGTGTTCATCATCCTTATGTAAAGTCATCATTTCCATATGAAGCATGGGTCGATCAATTACCTTCTGTGTATCAAAAACCTACACTCCTTAAACAATCAATGAGACAACTGATTGAAAATTTAGTCTATATTTATCAATTTCAAGTTGAAGATTTAAATACCATTATAGAATCTCTTCACCCAAGTCAAATTACAAAAAAAGAAGCTATTCAATTAGCTGCGAAACGTTATTTTGAAAAACATCAAGTGTTATCGATTGATGAGAAAAATGATGGATCAGAAGACTATTATGCTATGGTCTCTCCGCTGGTCATCATTCAAAAATATGCAAAAAGCGAAACACAAGCAAGTGCTTTAGATACGGTTACTTCGCTTACACAAAGACATCATCTCGATATGGGTGTTTTGAATGTTTTATTAATGTTTGTTTTAAAAAGAAAAGATGGTGTTTTACCACATCTTCACTATTTAGAAAAAATATTAAATGATTGGTTATCCAAAGGTGTTATGACATCACAAGATGCGATTGAAATGACAACAAAACTTGAAACGACTTATCAAAAAAAGACATACAAAAAAGCAGTTCGAGTGTCTGTTGAACCTGATTGGTTAGATGATTATTTAGACCAACTTAAAAAAGAGGAGGAATCGCTATGACACTAGAACATATGCGTGACGTCATCTTGAAAGACAAAGAAACAAAAGATCTTATTATCTCTGATCACGATGTTTTAAAAGTGTATCAATATGTCATAGACAAACAAGAAAAAAGAGAATATGATGGCTATATTCCTGTACTCATCACGTCACCGTATATCGAAATTGTCTATCGTCCTACTCAAAAAAAAATACAGGCAATGAAACAACTTCAATTAAAAAAATACTTATCTTTTTTTGATAGTGATATTTATATCCAAGAAGCTTCACTTAATGATTTTCATGAGAAAACTGAAGGTCGCTTGAAAGCAAAAAAAGCAGCACTTAATTCAATTGATGATTATATAGATAAAAAACATACAAAAGGATTATACGTCTATGGTCCTTATGGTTCAGGGAAGAGTTACTTACTTTCAGCAATTGCTTCAGCTTACGCTACACGTGATATCGAAGTAATTTTTACGTATGTGCCTGATTTAATACGAGGATTTAAACAAGGTATTGATGAAGGGACGATTGAAAAAAGAATCAATGTTTTAAAACAAACACCTATCTTGATTTTAGATGATCTTGGAGGTGAGTATCATTCTTCATGGTTTAGAGATGAAATATTAATGCCATTGATTCAATATCGATTAAGTGCATCTTTACCTATTTATGTATCGTCAAATTATTCTTTAAAGGATCTTGTTGAAGTTCTTGCTGTAGGTTCAGATGAAGTGAATCGAGTCAAGGCAGCTAGGCTCATTAGAAGACTTCATGATATGTTAACTTTGGTGAAGTTATCATAGATAATCCATACTTTATATGCTATAATAATCATGTCTTATCATTTGATAAGGCATGTTTTTATGAAAGAGGCATTTTATGAATTTAACATTTCCTGATGGAAGCATAAAACAATATGAAAATGGTTTATCTTCATTAGACATTGCAGTATCCATTTCAAAAAGTTTAGCAAAAGAAGCAATTGGTGCAATGGTGAATGGTGTCCATGTAGAATTATCACGACCATTAGATCAAGACGCAACATTTAAAATTATTACGAAAAAAGATAGCGAAGCTTTATATTTTTTAAGACATTCAGCTGCTCATTTACTTGCTCAAGCTGTTTTATCGTTATTTCCAAAAGCTTTATTTGGCGTAGGTCCTGCCATTGAAGAAGGCTTTTATTATGATATTTTTATACCTGATTATCAGTTGACTGAAGAGGATCTTATCACGATCGAGAAAAAAATGCATGCATTGAAAGAGCAATCACTTCCTATCGTAAGACAAGAAGCAACATATGAGGAAGCTCAAAAGATGTTTGCACATGATCGATTCAAACTTGATATTATCGAACAATATAAAGATGATCAATTGACGTTTTATAGCCAAGGATCTTTTACCGATTTATGTCGTGGAGGACACGTTGCACATACCGGTCTCATTAAGCATTTTAAATTATTATCTTTAGCAGGTGCTTATTTTAGAGGTGATGCAAAAAATGATATGTTAACACGTGTTTACGGTACAGCTTTTTTTACTGAAGAGGACTTACAAGCTTATTTGACGTTGCTTGAGGAAAGAAAGGCAAGAGATCATCGTAAGATTGGAAAAGCACAAAATCTTTTCATGACAACAAAAGAAGCTGGTGCAGGACTTCCTTTTTGGTTGAAAAAAGGTGCAACCATAAGACGCGTCATAGAACGTTATATCACAGATAAAGAAATTGAATTAGGATATGATCACGTCTATACACCGATTATGGCCAATGTTGACTTATATAAGACATCTGGACATTGGGATCATTATCATGAAAACATGTTTCCGCCAATGGATATGGGGGATGGAGAACTCTTAGTGTTAAGACCGATGAACTGTCCGCATCATATGTTAATTTATAAACAAGATATCCATAGTTATAAAGAATTACCAATTCGAATTGCTGAACTTGGTATGATGCATCGTTATGAGAAAAGTGGTGCATTATCTGGACTACAACGTGTTCGTGAAATGACATTAAACGATGCTCATATTTTTGTAAGACCCGATCAAATAAAAGAAGAATTTAAACGTGTCGCGCATCTATTATTTGACGTGTACAAAGATTTTGACATTACGGATTTTACGTGTCGATTAAGTTATCGAGATCAAGATGATAAAGAAAAATATTACCCTGATGACGCGATGTGGAATAAAGCAGAGTCTATGCTTAAAGAGGCGATGGATGAATTAGGATTAGATTATTATGAAGCCAAGGGTGAAGCTGCATTTTATGGTCCAAAACTTGATGTGCAAGTGAAAACTGCACTCGGTCATGAAGAGACACTTTCAACCATTCAACTAGATTTCTTATTACCTGAAAAATTTGAATTAACGTATGTTGGTGAAGATGGTAAAGATCATCGTCCTGTTGTGATTCATAGAGGGATCGTCTCAACAATGGAAAGATTTGTCGCATATTTAATTGAAGAATATAAAGGTGCATTTCCATTTTGGCTCTCACCAACACAAATTATGGTTATTCCAGT
>CAZYNC010000008.1:15591-20241 GCA_964648785.1 uncultured Acholeplasmataceae bacterium | reverse complement strand
TAACTCAACAAAAATATGATACAAAAAGATATTATAGTTTCAAAAAAACATATTGAAGCTCTAAAAACCCAGCGTAATGATACGCTGGTTTTTAAACATTCTACGCATCCTTACAACATGTATATACTTGCACAGTTTTTTGAAACAGAAAAAAAGAATATCTTCATCGTCTTACCAAATCTATACGAGGCCCAACAGTATTATGATCACCTTCAAAAAATCTTAGACCCCCAACACATTCTTTTTTATCCCGTCGATCAAACACTCACGTATTTAATGGCACTTGGAAGTCCTGAATTTAAGACTGAAAGGCTATTTACCATATATCAATTATTAACAGGAAAACCGTTTATCATTATTACAACACATCAGGGCATGACAAGACCGACACTCTCGGTTCACGATTATACACAAGCCAAAAAGACACTAGAGGTTAATCAAAGTTATACGAGAGAAGACGTATTAAAATACCTTGTTTATAATGGATATCAAAATGTTCACACGGTAGAAAAACCAGGAGATTTTTCATCACGAGGAAACATCATTGACTACTACTCACTTCAATATGAACATCCAGTCAGACTTGACTTCTTTGGAAAGACGCTCGAGTCAATTAAATTTTTTGAACTAGATACACAACGTTCAATCGCGAAGATTGACACGATTGACATTGTCCCTATTAACGAACTCTTTTATACAGATGATATGAAAGATCAATTAGTTCAACAACTCGAATTAGACTTGATTGAAAAACGATTATCAGACAAAGAAGCTCAAAAACTCATGTCAGATAAAGACGCTATCAACAATAGAACACATCTTGAAAGACTAGACATATATATTCACGCCATGAACACGAAAACATCCACGATTCTTCAATTTAGTGAAGATCACCACGTGATCATGGTTGATGTTCATAAAATGATCATCAACGAACAACAAAAGCAAAACGAATTTCAAACGTATGAACACGCAATGGGCGGAACATATTTTTTAAACTTAGTGAAAGAACTTCAACTAGAAGAACTCTTGAATGTCCCACACATAAGACTTTATACACAACACACAGAAGAAGAAGGAATGTCTTTTGAAATAGAAGACGTACCTCTCTATCAACAAAATATACAACTACTTATTCATGACATTAAAACAACACCTAATTTAAAAGACATCATCATTTCACTCCCGACAAAAGCACTTAAAGAAGTGTTTTTACAGCAGGCAAAAACGCTCATTGATCACTATCCAGTAACCTTTACCGAAGATTACATCGTTGGGTCGTATTTAGATAAAAACACAAACCGTCTTTACTTAGATGAAACAACGATATTTAATAAACAAAAGACGTTACGTTCTGCATATCGTTCTGTAATGAATCAAACTTCAAAAATTCACAGCACAGAAGACTTGAATTTAGGTGATTTTGTTGTTCACTATGATTATGGTATTGGTCAATATATCGGAATTAAAACGATGGAATTAGGCTCAAAAAAGAGAGACTATCTACATTTAATTTATGCAAACGATGAAGCTTTATACGTGCCCATGGATCAAATGGATAGAGTCTTAAAATATAGTCAAAAAGATTCTGCAGCACCCAAACTATCTAAACTTGGTAGTAAAGTTTGGACTCAAACAAAAGCAAACGTTAAACAAAAAATTAAAGATCTTAGCGATCGACTACTCAATATTTATGCTGAAAGAGAGCATGTAACAAGAAAAAGATTTGAAACACTAGAGGATTTAGAAACAAGCTTTGCATTAGATTTCCCATATGAACCAACCATTGATCAACAAAAAGCGATTATCGAAACACTCTATGACATGGAAGGTGATAAACCAATGGATCGTCTTATATGCGGAGACGTTGGTTTTGGAAAGACTGAAGTCGCTTTAAGGGCAGCATTCAGAGCCGTCACAAATGCAAAACAAGTGATTGTCTTAGTACCAACCACCGTTCTCGCAAGACAACACTATCACACATTCAAAGAACGTTTTGAAAAATACGGTGCAACGGTAGGCATACTGAGCAGATTTATTACGCAAAAAGATCAAAAAACACATATCGACAACTTCAAAAAAGGTTTACTTGACGTTTTAATCGGAACGCATCGTGTTCTATCAAAAGATATCATCCCCAAAGATTTAGGACTACTTGTTGTTGATGAAGAACAACGCTTTGGTGTTGAACAAAAAGAAATTATTCGAGAAATAAAAAAATCTGTCGATACACTCACCATGTCAGCTACACCGATTCCAAGAACGCTTCAAATGTCTCTCATGGGTTTAAAAGACATGTCGATGATAGAAACGCCTCCAAAAAATAGATATCCTGTTCAAACGTATTTAGTAGAAAGAAATGAAGCGCTTGTTAAAGAAGCGATTGAAAGGGAAATCGCAAGAGGAGGACAAGTTTTTTACTTATTTAATAGAGTCTCAGGAATGACTGGCATGTTGCAAAAACTAAAAAAACTTATACCTAATGCAAGAATTGCCTATGCGCATGGAAAATTACACAGAGACGAACTAGAAGAAGTCCTTACCAATTTCATCGAACATGAATATGACGTCTTAATTTCAACAACCATTATTGAGACCGGCATTGATATCCCAAACACGAACACACTCATTATTCATGACGCAGATAAATTAGGCCTCTCACAACTCTATCAAATAAGAGGTCGAGTCGGTAGAAGTGATCGCATCGCGTACGCGTATTTGTTTTATGAGCAGTACTTGACCATCAACGACGAAGCTAGAAAAAGACTACAAGCAATTCAAGATTTTACAGCTTTAGGAAGTGGATACAAAATAGCATTAAGAGATCTTGCGATTAGAGGAGCAGGAGATATACTAGGTCAAGAACAATCTGGTTTTATTGATACTGTGGGCTATGAACTATATATGAAACTAGTTGATGAAGCGATGACTGGTAAAAAAGCGTTTGATGATCTAGACCCTAAAGATAATGAAGCTTTTGCAGCAAGACACGTAGATCCACACTATGCTAACTATGATGCCTTAAGAATTGAAATTCATAAACGGATTGCAATGCTACACACGCTTGATGACATTCATACATTAAAAGAAGAACTCACCGATCGATTTGGACCTATCGATGTTGAACTTAGACAATATATGTATGAGAAACTGTTTAAAAAACTTAGCCATAAACTTAAAGTCATACAAGTCTCACAATCACCTAAAGAGATTAAATTCACATTCCATAAAGACATGAGTGACATTTACAATAAACAACCATTTATGCAAACGGTGAAAAAATTTCATGCACCTAGTTCACTTGATTTCGAAAGAGGGCACATTGTATTAATAATGGAACATGATAAGAAACAAGAACATTGGCTATATTTAGCGTGTCAGTTATTTGAGACACTGATACCTTATCAAGCAGCTGTGTTATAATACATGTGAAAAAGGGGGATTTATGAAACCTATCAAAGACATATACGATACACTCAACATTAGCCATCAATTCTTTTTACCTTTTGGACAATATAAAGCAAAAATAGACTTAAATGTGATGAAGTCTCTTCAAGAAAAACCAAATGGAAAACTAGTTTTAGTTACTGCCATTAATCCTACACCAGCAGGAGAAGGAAAAACAACAACATCAATTGGACTCGCACAAGGCTTAAAATACATTGGTAAATCTTCTATACTTGCGCTTAGAGAACCTTCACTTGGTCCAGTTTTTGGACTTAAAGGTGGCGCAACTGGAGGTGGTTTATCGAGTGTTGTTCCTGAAGAAGACATTAACCTACATTTCACAGGTGACTTGCATGCGATTACTGCAGCAAACAACTTACTTTCTGCTTTAATTGATAATCATATATTTCACGGAAATACATTAGATATCCAAGAAGTTAAATGGCCACGCGTCATGGATATGAATGATCGTAATTTACGTTCTATTCAAACCAAACAAAGAGAAGATCAGTTCATCATTACTGCCGCTTCTGAAGTGATGGCAGTATTATCTCTTGCATCTGATATTTTTGATTTAAAAGCGAGATTAGATCGTATTTTAATTGGTTATAACTCACATAAAAAACCGATTTATGTTTCTGATTTAGGTGCATCTGATGCCATGGTGTTATTACTCAAAGAGGCGATGAACCCTAATCTTGTTCAAGCTCTAGAAGGCGTTCCAACACTTGTTCATTGTGGACCATTTGCGAACATCGCACACGGATGTAATTCTTTAGTTGCAACCAAACTAGGACTAAAACTCGCAGACTATACCGTGACCGAAGCTGGTTTTGGTGCGGATTTAGGAATGGAAAAGTTTCTACATTTAAAAATGCCTCACCTCAATCATCAAGTCGATGCTGTAGTGATTGTTGCAACATTAAGAGCTTTAAAACTCCATGGTAACGCAACCGACTATGAAAAAGAAAACATAGAAGCGCTTAAAAAGGGTATGCAAAATCTTGAGAAACACATCGAAAATATTCAAAGATTTCAACTTCCATTTGTGATCTCTTTAAATCATTTTGATCAAGATGCTCAAGCAGAAACTGACTACGTTTTATCATGGGCGAAAGAACATCAATATCCAATCGCGTTATCCAAAGGTTTCAAAGAGGGCGGTAAAGGAATGCAAGATCTTGCGCATGAAGTTGTTAAATT
>CAZYNC010000008.1:11121-15491 GCA_964648785.1 uncultured Acholeplasmataceae bacterium | reverse complement strand
ACAAACAGCAAAAACACTCAATACAGCACTTAAACTAAAAATCACTGAAGATACTAAATGTTTACGTGCGCCACATTTGGCGATTATTTTGGTAGGAAATCATCCAGCAAGCTTGTCTTATATTAAAGGCAAATTAAAAGCTGCTGAATCAGTCGGCATCAAAGCAACACTACATCATCTAGAAGAACATGTAACCACAGACATTGTCTATGAATGTATTCAAACACTTAATAAAGACAGTGATGTTGATGGCATGATCTTACAACTTCCATTACCAAAACACTTAGATGAAGCATACTTAACAAGCGCGATCGATGTTAATAAAGACGCAGATGGATTTCACGTACTCAACCAAGGGTTACTCTATCAAGGGAAAGAGTCTATAAAACCCGCAACCCCTTACGGTATGACGCTTTTATTACAAGCGTATAACATTGATGTATTAGGGAAACACGCGGTGATCATCGGTAGAAGCAATATCGTAGGCTTTCCGATTGCAAGACTTCTGATGGATTTAGGTGCAACCATTACGGTATGTCACTCAAAAACTAAAGATTTAGCTTACCATACAACACAAGCAGATATTTTAGTTGTTTCTGTTGGAAAACCGCATCTTATCAATAAAAACCATATAAAAAAAGATGTCGTGATACTGGATGTTGGGATTAACAAAGTAGGCGATAAACTAGTTGGAGATGTCAATTTTGATGATGTATACGATTTGACTTCTGCCATCACACCAGTACCAGGTGGCGTTGGACCAATGACGATTCATGCACTCCTTTTAAATACATATCATTTGTATGAAAAACATGTTAAAATGAAATCAAAGTGAGGTCAAAGATGAATATTTGGCACGATATTAGCGAAGAACGCATTCAACCAGATCAGTTTATTGCATGCATAGAAATTTCTAAAGGATCTAAAAAGAAATACGAACTAGATAAAGAAACAGGCATGATTATATTAGACCGTATTTTGTTTACATCAACGCATTATCCAGCAAATTATGGATTTATTCCAAAAACACTTGCTGAAGATGCAGACCCTCTTGACGTCTTAGTATTATGTCAAGAAGATATCGAACCACTAAGTTTAGTGAATTGTACACCAATCGGTGTCATTAAAATGCGTGATTCAGATGAAAATGATGAAAAAATCATTGCGATTGCGCAAGGTGATCCATCTCTTGCTCAATACAAAAATGTTCACGAACTTCCTCAACATTTAATTACTGAAATGGGACATTTTTTTGAAGTGTATAAAGCACTAGAAGGTAAAACAACCTATGTTTTAGATATTGATGGCCCTGATGCAGCAAAAAAAATCATTTCAAAAGCTATAAAAACATATCAACAAACATTTACAAAATAAAAGGAAATCATTATGGGACGCGCATTTGAAGTTAGAAAAGTCGCAATGGGAAAAACTGCTGCTGCGAAATCAAAATTATATGCTCGCTATGGAAAAGAACTTCTTATGGCAGCAAAGTCAGGAATTCCTGATCCAGAAGTCAACATCGCACTAAAACAAATTATCGATCGTGCAAAGCGTGATCAAATTCCTTCAGAAGTCATTAAAAGAGCCATTGATAAAGCAAAAGGTGGTACCGATGAAAACTACTTACCGATGCGTTATGAAGGATTTGGACCAGAAGGCAGCATGTTCATTGTAGAATGCTTAACAGATAACGTGAATCGAACGATTGCTGAAGTTAGAAACTGCTTTACTAAAACAGGTGGAAAATTAGGAATTAACGGAAGTGTTGTCTTCCAATTTGAACACCAATCAGTCTTTACGATAAAAGATTTAACAGAAGATGACATCTTAGAACTTGCGATTGAAAAAGATTTAAACATTAAACAGGTAGAAATCGAAGAAGACGGCGTTTCTATCTATGGTGATGCATCCGATTACGCTACCATCAAACAAGCTTTAGATGATACATATCCAAATATAGAATACTTAACGGATGCTATCATGTGGATAGCTACAAACGACGTAACACTTCAATCTGAAGACGCAAAACAACAAGTTGAAAAACTGCTCAACTTACTCGATCAACTCGATGATGTCCAAGACGTCTATCACAACATCAATCTTTAATAAACCACAGTATGTGGTTTTTTATTTCATGATATAATTTAGATTATAAAAGAGAGGTAACACAATGACTGATCAAATCTTGTTTGATATCATTCACGAAGAACACGAAAGACAAACAAAACATATTGAATTAATTGCTTCAGAAAATTATACATCTGAAGATGTCATGAAAGCACAAGGGTCAATTTTAACAAATAAATATGCAGAAGGTTACCCCGGAAATCGTTATTATGGGGGTTGTGAAGTCGTCGATAAAATAGAAGAGCTAGCGATTCAAAGATTAAAAACATTGTTTGATGCGAATTATGCGAATGTTCAACCACATTCGGGATCTCAAGCAAATGCTGCTGTTTTTCAAGCGCTCTTAAAACCAGGGGATAAAATATTATCTTTATCACTTAATGAAGGTGGACACTTAACACACGGCTACAACTTAAACTTTTCTGGTAAGGTGTATCAAAGTTTTCACTATTCTTTAGATCCTAAAACAGAAACACTCGATTATGAAGATATTTTACGCATCGCAAAAGTGGTAAGGCCACAACTCATCATCACAGGATACTCATCATATTCCAGAATCATAGACTTTAAGAAATTTAGAGACATCGCAAACGAAGTAGGTGCATATTTACACGCAGATATCGCGCACATATCTGGACTCGTTGCTGCTAACTTACACCCATCTCCATTACCTCATGCACACGTTGTAACATCAACCACCCATAAAACATTACGTGGTCCACGTGGTGGTATTATTATGACCAATGATGAAGACGTTGCAAAAAAAGTTGATAAAGCGGTGTTTCCAGGTATGCAAGGTGGACCACTCATGCACGTTATTGCAGGGAAAGCCATTGCTTTTTTAGAAGCTCAACAACCTTCCTTTCAAGCATACCAACAACAAGTATTAAAGAATGCAAAAGCACTTGTTCAAGCATTTAAGAAATTAGGATATCGCGTCATCAGTGGAGATACCGATAACCACTTGCTTGTCATCGATGTGTATCAAAAACATCAAATCACAGGACTTCAAGCCCAACAAACACTTGATTCTATCTACATCACAACAAATAAAAACAACATTCCTTTTGATACACAAAAACCAAAATTTGCAAGCGGGATACGTATTGGTACTCCAGCGGTAACAACAAGAGGTATGGTTGAAGCTGATATGGAAAAAATTGCCAATTGGATTGACTCAGCGTTAAACAACTATCAAAACCAACATCATTTAGAGGCACTAAGAAATGAGATTCGACTTTTTACGAATCAATTTCCACTTGTAAAAGAAGCTTAATAACAAACAGGTAAGCTATGACATTTGCGTTTACTAAGAAATTCATCAGTATGTTAAGTGTGTTTGCTATTGCAATCACTTTTTCTGCTTGTTCTGAATCAAAAGACATGCATTCAGTCACATTTTATGATTATATGTACACCTCAATTACAGTGTCTTTATACGGTACAGAGGAAGAAGCAGATACACATTTTCAAGCGCTCGATACACTGTATCACATGTATGATGCTCTCACCAATAATTATCAAGGTCTTCCAGGAGACTCAACATACTTAGAAAACATTTATACAATTAATCAACAAAAAGATATCACACTTGAAATTGATAAACCTCTATATGATTTGTTAGAAGAAGCTTTATACCTACAAACGCTAACAGAAGGTTATTTTAACATCGGTTTAGGAAAACCCGTAAACGCATGGAAAGCATTGATTTCAGATACACCTACCTCACTATCTAAAGGTGACTTTATTTATGTAAGAACCTACCAAAATGAACCCATATATCAAAGCTATGAAGTACAGGAATTTTCAGAAACATCCGTAGAAGTCAAGGACGGGGAAACCACGATTACCTTTAACAGAAACCAACTTATCTTTGACATCGAAGTTTCAGATTACATGTTTAATCAAACGCTTTCTAAGATTCAAAACATGAAAATAGAAGAGAACGATATTATATTAAATGCAACCAACAATGCTTACTTTATAACAATTAAAGGATCAGATATCGAACTTGATGTTGGCGCATTTTCTAAAGGATACGCCACAGAAAGAGCGAAAGAGTATTTAATCGAAGCAGGAGTCACCTATTTTTCAATTTCTGCGGGATCTTCAACGATAAGCGTTGGACAAAACATCAATAGACCCACTCAAAATGAAGTCTATATTATTTCTTTGACAGACCCTATTACATCATTACCTTTTTTTAAAGAACCTTATGGCATCATCCACATTAAAAATCAGTC
>CAZYNC010000008.1:0-11021 GCA_964648785.1 uncultured Acholeplasmataceae bacterium | reverse complement strand
GCAACATCTGCAAGTGTTTATTACGGTTCAAATCGAGAACCGATCGCAACCATTGATTTTATTTCCAATCAAGTCACCATCCATTATTATCAAGACACGAATACCGAAACGAGATATCCATACGTGGATCTTTCCAATCAAACCATGACACTACTAGGGGATTATGAAATTGGCGGCATGAAACAAGAAGTTGTCATCAAGTATGATTTTGATAAACAATCGGTTCAAATCATTGAAGAAGCATCTCCTTATAACGTGTGCTCTAAACAAGGTGAAATTACAAGCGGTGCGCTCATTTGTCTACCCAATAGTGTCCGTGTTGAATTTAAAAACGCAGAAGAAGATTTTATATTATGAGCCACGTTAAAAAACTCACACTATATTCAAATTTACTCGCGGTTGCGATTGTGTTAAATGTATTAGAATCATGGATCAACGTCATTCCTGTTCCGGGTGCTAAAATTGGTCTTGCTAATATCGTCACGCTTGTTGTACTGATTCTTTATAACCCTAAAGATAGTATTTTACTCGTGATCATGAGAGTCGTCATTGTCTCATTACTTACAGGAAAACTACTAAGTCCTGTATTTTATATGAGCTTATCGGGTGGTATCTTTGCAAGTCTCGCCATGGCAATCATCTATAAACTTCAATTTTTTGGAATACCAGGTGTTTCCATCATAGGCTCACTTTTTCATACACTCGGTCAAATTATTGCTGGAATATTCGTAATAGGATCCGTTGCTGTGATAGGATATTTGCCCATTATGCTTGCCATTTCGATTCCGGCTGGTGTTGTAACAGGCATCATTACAGTTAAATTTTTAGACGTATTAAAAAATTTTACACAAGTTCGTGCGTCATAACTTGATACTCATAAGATAATTTGATATAATTACTTTTGCGAAACTTACTATGATGACATCATCATGGCGGAAGGAGAAAAGCATGAGAAAAGACGTTCAACCAAAAACACGTTTAGTTGTTTTTCAAGACTCTCAAACAGACAAACAATTTTTAATTGAATCTACCATTTCAACAAAAGAAACGGTTGTCTATCAAGGAGACGGAAAAGAATATCCAGTGGTAAAAGTGGAAGTGAGTTCAGACACACACCCATTTTATACAGGTCAACAAACATTCATTCAAGCTGCAGGTCGTGTCGATCGTTTCAATAAACGTTATCAACGCGGGCATCACGCAGTAGAAACACCTAAAGCTGAAGAAGTTACCGAAGAAACAACAGAAGCTGAATCAGATACACAAGAAGCATAAAACAATAAAAGCGTGAGTTTCTCACGTTTTTTATTATCAAAAAGGGGAAAATCATGTATCACACGTATAAAAATGGATTTATCGAAGTCGTATGCGGACCGATGTTTGCAGGAAAAACTGAAGAATTAATAAGACGTATTAAAAGACTAGAATACGCAAAACAAAACGTGCTTGTGTTTAAACCATCAATCGACAATAGATATTCAACAAAACCAGAAATCGTGTCACACAACTTAAGTAAAAAACCATCGATCGTTGTGTCATCATCGAAAGACATCATGAGGTATGTTGAAAAAGATACGCACGCTGTCGTCATCGATGAAGCTCAATTTTTTGATCAAGGCATTGTTGATGTCGCTGAACAACTCGCGGATCAAGGATTACGTGTGATTGTAGGTGGGTTAGACAGAGATTTTAGAGGAGAACCTTTTGGACCGATGCCAGAGCTTCTTGCACGCGCAGAATTTGTCACAAAACTCACCGCAATTTGTGTTAAAAGTGGATTGCCAGCAACAAGAACCCAACGCATCATCAATGGGCAACCCGCAAATTACAACGATGATACGATATTAGTAGGAGCATTAGAATCTTATGAACCAAGAGCAAGACAATACCACGAAGTGCCAGGAAAAGAAGACGCATCTTAACTATATGCAAGAAGCTTTAAAAGAAGCTGAAATTGCATATGAATTAGGAGAAGTTCCTGTTGGTGCTGTTGTTGTCAAAGATGACATCATTATTGCCCGTGCCCATAACATAAGACACACGCAAAAAAAAATTGAAGGACATGCAGAATTTTTAGCTTTAATGAAAGCAGCTGAAATGCTTGGCGATTGGCGTCTTGAAGGATGCAGTTTATATGTCACTTTAGAGCCGTGTCCGATGTGTGCTGGTGCACTCATCCAAAGTAGGATTTCATCTTTATATTACGGAGCTTCTGATCCAAAAGCAGGCGCTATAACGTCTAAGTTAAAACTCCTTGATATCACATTTAATCATCAAATTAACGTATGTGGTGGTATCATGGAAAGTGAAAGTAAACAATTACTTCAATCATTTTTTAAACAATTACGATAAGATTACCTTTTGAAGCATCACCATGCAATATGATGCGATGAACCTGGTCAGGTCTTGACGGAAGCAGCCATAAGTTGATAAGTATGTGTGTGGTGATGCTTGAAAAGGTAATCGATAAAGGAGAACACATGAAATTAAATCCTAGAGTTTATAAAAAAATAGCGACCCAACCTTTTGAAACCCAACAACTAGGGTCTAGAACGGTTGAATTCCACTCAATGAATGATTCCTTATTTTTTGAAACATACGGAAAAAGAGGACGTTTTGCAGTATGGACAGCGGATCAAAACACATATAAAGTCTTAATAGAAACAAGCTATTACGATGCAATGAAAGATTTCTATCAAGAAAACATCAATACTATATGGATTGATTTTTTAGAACGTGTCACGCAAAAAAACAAACGTATTAACCTCATGTTTATTATTCCGCTGATGGTGACGTATTTATTAGCAGCAATCATTTCATCACTTTATTTTCCGAATGATGTTTTCACGGTCTTACTAGGTATTCTTGTTGTTGTATTTATATCAAACATGTTTCAAAATAGACTGATAAGAAAATCAGTTCAAGATGAAAACGTTGCGACTCAAAATCTGATTAGAGAAACCATGGGTGAAAAAAAGTTTAACAAATTAGTAGAAGCTCAAGAACGTCATTATAGAACTTTTTTTCAAGTGCCTGAAGCTGATGAAGTCGTGAATGAAGAACCTCAAAAAGAAGACACACAATCATTACTTGAAGAAAACAAAGAAGATAAGGAACAATCATGATTGAGCAAAAAGCAATCAATACATTACGTTTTTTAGGTGTTGATGCCATTGAAAAAGCAAATAGTGGTCACCCTGGAATTGTTTTAGGTGCTGCCCCTATTCTTTATACCCTTTTTAAAGATTTTATTCGTATCGATGCGAGATATCCATCTTGGTATAATCGAGATCGTTTTATTTTATCTGCCGGTCATGGTTCTGCGCTTTTATATGCCATGAATCACCTTGTTGGATATGACATAACAATTGAAAATCTTAAACAATTTAGAACATTTGGTCATACCCCAGGACATCCTGAATATGACATAAAAAGAGGCATTGAAACAACCTCAGGACCTTTAGGACAAGGTGTTTCCAACGCTGTTGGGATGGCACTCGCAAGTGCACACATCAAAGCGACATTTAATAAAGACGATGTTCAACTATTTGATCATTATATTTATACACTTGTTGGAGATGGAGATCTTCAAGAAGGTGTTGCGTTAGAATCCTTAAGTTTAGCAGGGCATTTAAAACTTAACGATCTCATTGTATTGTTTGATTCTAACGATATCCAATTAGATGGCGAGGTCAAATACACATTTTCAGAAGATACAAAAAAGAAAATGGAAGCACTTGGGTTTTACTACATCAAGGTTCTAGACGGTATGAATCCTGATGCTATTAAAAAAGCGATTAAAAAAGGTCAACGTCAACACGAAAAACCAGTCTTTATAGAAGTCAAAACAGAAATTGGGTTTGGTAGTGACGTTGCTGGAACTTCAAACGCGCATGGTAAACCACTTTCAAAAGACCAAATCACACAACTAAGACACACGCTTGACTATCATCACGCGCCTTTTGAAGTCGATCAAGACGTATATGATCATTTCCGTAAACATACGATTTTAAGAGGAAGACGTGCGTATCGTCAGTATCAACATAAACTTCAAACCTATCAAGAACGCTATCAAGATGATGCGAAAAAGCTAGAATCTTATCTAACACCACTACAACTGAAAGATCTTTCGTTTTTAGATTCTTTACAAGGAACTAAAGATGAAGCGACACGCGTCTCTAGTGGAAAAGTACTTGATATGTTATCTAAGCATCTACCAAATATGATTGGTGGATCTGCAGATTTGTCGTCATCAACGAAAGCGAAGGGCCTTGATGGTCATTTCATGCCAGAACATCGTTTAGGAAGAAATATTAACTTTGGCGTTCGTGAACATGCGATGGGTGCGATTGTTAACGGGATGACGTTATTTGGTGGGCTTCATGTATTTGGTGGTGCTTTCTTTGTATTCAGCGACTATATGAAACCAAGCATACGATTATCTGCCATTATGAATATTCCTTCTATATTTGTCATGACACACGATAGTATTGGTGTTGGTGAAGATGGTCCAACACACCAGCCTATCGAGCAACTTGCTGGTTTACGTGCCATCCCTAATCTAAACGTGTTTAGACCTGCAAACTTAAGTGAAACAAAAACGTACTACAAAAAAGCATTAACCGAACAAACACCTTCTGTCTTTGTCTTATCAAGACAAGATGTCAAACAGTTTGAGGCTGATGAACAAGTCATGTTAAAAGGTGGATATGTCGCCTCTAAAGAAACACTCCCACTACGCGTTGTGTTAGTGGCAACCGGAAGTGAAGTGACACCTTCTTTAGAAACACAAACATTATTAGAAAAAGAAAACATTGGATGCCGCGTTGTTTCAGTGCCGCATTTAGAAGGTTTTTTAAAACAAAAAACAACGTATATTCAATCTGTAATTCCAAAGAATGTGAAGGTTGTTGCAATCGAGGCGGGATCAAAAATGCCTTGGTATCAACTGACACAACACATCGTTGGGATGGATACATTTGGCGAAAGTGCAGATGGAGATTTAGTCATGAAACATTTTGGTTTTGATGCAATGTCTATCGCACAATTTGTAAAAAACGTCTTATAAAGGATGACAATCATGATGTATGACGGAATCATTGTCGGTGGCGGTCATGCAGGTATAGAAGCAGCACTCGCCATGGCGCGCATGCAACAACATACTCTTTTAATTTCAGGTAACCTTTCTAAGGTTGCCTCTTTGCCTTGTAATCCCTCTATTGGCGGTCCAGCAAAAGGCATTGTTGTACGTGAAATCGATGCATTAGGTGGTCAAATGGCACGGTCAGCTGATGCGACACAAATTCAAATGAAAATGCTCAATGCTTCAAAAGGTCCAGCTGTGAGAGCACTCAGAGCACAAATAGATAAACAACAATATCCTTTATTCATGCTTGATGTATTAAAAAAACAAGAAAATCTGACATTGTTAGAAGCTTTTGTAGAAGGTTTGTGGATTGAAGATAACGTATTAAAAGGTGTCATATTATCAGACGGCACTAAAATAGCGTCAAAAACGGTCATTATTACAACTGGAACGTATTTGAATAGCGATATCCTCATGGGTAAAGAAAAAACAAAAAGCGGTCCTATTGGTGAGCCTACAACGTTTGGCATCTCACAACAACTTAAAGACTTAGGGTTTGAAGTGATTCGTCTAAAAACAGGTACACCGCCAAGAATCGCAAAAGATTCTGTGGATTTGTCAAAAATGACCATTCAACCTGGTGACGATGTCATCAAAAGTTTTTCACACGACAACATCATCTTCGATAACCCTAAAGAACCATGCTATTTAACAAGAACAACGAAAGCAACAAAAGAGATCATTTTAAGTGATTTAACAGCATCCGCGATGTATGGAGGCGTTGTTGAAGGAGTTGGTCCAAGATACTGCCCTTCAATAGAAGATAAAATCGTTAAATTTTCAGACAAAGATGAACATCAAGTCTTCATTGAACCAGAAAGCATGGGCATTGACGAATATTATGTTCAAGGACTTTCCACATCATTTCCAAAAGAGATGCAAGAAAAAATCCTCCATACGATTCCTGGTTTAGAACAAGCACGCATTATTCGATATGCATATGCAATTGAATATGATGCCATTAATCCAATTCAACTTAAACACACGCTTGAAACAAAAAAAATAACCAATTTATTTTGTGCTGGTCAAATTAACGGAACCTCTGGCTATGAAGAAGCAGCAGGTCAAGGACTGATGGCAGGGATTAATGCTGCACTAAAAAATCAAGGGAAAAATCCGCTTGTTTTAGAACGTCATGAAGCATATATTGGTGTACTCATAGACGATTTAGTGTCAAAAGGGGCAAAAGAACCTTACCGGTTACTGACAAGCTTAGCAGAATTTAGATTACTTTTACGTCACGATAATGCACAAACAAGACTTACGCAAAAAGGATATGATATTGGTTTAGTCGATGAAGCAACGTATCAATCTTACTTAGACAAACAAAAAAGTTATGATCAACTACTCCAATTACTTAGACAAACAGTCGTTTTACCTAGCGAGAGTAATAATGCGATATTGACATCGATAGGATCTGCTGTTATTTATGAATCAATGACGTTTGAAAAGTTGTTAAAACGTCCTGAAATTACATTGCAGCAACTTTCTTTATTTGGCTATGAAAAAAGAGATCAAGATGTAGAAATTGAAGTTGAGACATTTATTAAATATGAAGGATATATTCAAAAATCACTTCGAGAAGCCCAAAAAATGTCTCGATTGGAACATAAAAAAATACCTGACACCATTACGTATGATAAGATTAGTAATATGAGTTTAGAAGCTAGAGAAAAACTTTCAAAAATTAGACCGGAGACAGTCGGTCAAGCTACGCGTATTTCAGGCGTAAGTCCCGTCGACATCTCGATGCTTATTGTATATATAGAATCAGGTCAAGCTCATCTATGAAAGATCAACTCAAAACACTATCTCCAGTGACACTGAATGAGCAGCAACTTGACCTGTTTGAGAAACTATACAACAACATGATTCAATATAACGCACACACCAATCTTACCTCAATTACAAAAGAGATTGATGTGATCGTCAAACACTTTATTGATAGTGTTTGGATTTTAAAAGACCAAACGTTTAATAAGCATGCAACCATCTTAGACGTAGGAACAGGGCCTGGTTATCCAGGGATACCGTTAAAAATATTAGAACCCACACTGAAGATGACCTTGTTAGATAGCAACGTCAAGAAAGTCCAATACTTAGAGCATGTGGTATCAGAACTAGAACTCAACAACATCGATATCGCCTATGAACGAGCAGAAGAACACGCAAAAAAGAATTTAAATCATTATGATATCATTGTGTCAAGAGCAACAGCAAGCATGTCGGTATTATTAGAAATGTGCATTCCCATGTTAAGAGAAAATGGATTATTATATTTATACGTCACACCCCAACAAATTGCCTCCGAAAACATCATGAATGCATTAAAGATTTTAAAAACAACAACATATGGAAAGTTTGATTTTGATTTACCACTTGATTATGGAAAAAGAAGTATTATGGTATTTAAAAAACAAAAACACGTCATAGGGTATCCAAGACCTTATGCAACGATTTTAAAAAAAGGATTATGAAATGGGAAAAGTCATTGCGATTGCAAATCAAAAAGGTGGAGTAGGAAAGACGACAACAAGCGTCAATCTTTCAGCATCGCTTGCCGCAATGAACAAAAAAGTACTCCTCATTGATTATGATCCACAAGCGTCAACAACAACATCACTTGGCATTCATAGACAGTCTCTAAAAAAGACAATTGAAAAAGTTGTGATTGGTGACATTTCAATTGAAGAGGCTGCATTTAACATTAAAAATACGTCACTAGATATTATTCCAACGACTATTGAATTATCACATCTAGGGATGAAAGTAAGATCAACGGAACTAGATGAAATGTATGTCTTAAGACAACGAATTGAAACCATCAAAAAAGATTATGATTATATTTTAATTGACTGTCCACCATCACTTGGCTTCTTAACATTATCAGCACTACATGCATCTGATTCCGTACTTGTTCCTGTTCAATGTCAGTATTTAGCCATTGATGGATTAACGCAACTACTTAACACAGTACATACCGTACAGAAAAATTTAAAAGTAAACCATTATCAATTAACCATTGAAGGTGTCTTAATCACTATGTTAGACAAACGATCTAAAGCGGGTTGGCAAATAGTTCATGAATTAAAAGAATATTTTCAAGAAGGCGTCTTTGATACCATCATCACAACCAATGTTGCAGTTCAAAACGCACCAACATATGGTGTACCAGTATCATCATATGCACCAACATCAATGGCAACCAAGCTTTATAAATCCTTAGCAAAGGAGATTATAAAACACAATGAATCCTAAACAATTTAAAGATCTTTTAGAAGAACATCAAGTCTCAGATGTACTCGAAGGTGAGCTCATAGAAGAAGTTGATCTTAACAAAATTAAACCGAACCCTCATCAACCACGTCAATACTTTGACGATGATCAAATTGAAGCACTCGCGATATCGATCTCTCAACATGGACTTATTCAACCCATTATATTAAAACCAGTTAAAGACTACTATATGATTATTTCTGGTGAAAGACGTTATCGTGCATACAAGACATTAAACATCAAAACAATACCTGCTGTTATTCGCGCTTACGAAGATAAAAGAATTGACGAACTCGCATTAATAGAAAATATTCAAAGAGAAGATTTGAATCCACTAGAAGAGGCAAGAGCGTATCAAATCATCATCGATAATCGAGGTTATAAACATCATGAACTTGCACTTAAAGTAGGAAAATCGAGAAGTCATATTGTAAATATGTTAGGGTTGCTTAAATTACACAAAGACATTCAAATGCTCATCGAACACAATCAATTATCAATGGGACACGCGAGAGCTTTATCCAAACTTGATGAAAAAACAGCCTTAAAACTTGCCCATAAAGTCGTCCATGAACATGTAAGCGTTAGAAAATTAGAATCATTGATACAAGGATTAAAAGACAAACAAGAACACACGCATCAAACAACAACGCAACATGTTGAAAAAATAGAAGAAAAGTTTCATGTCAAAGCGCTTCATCAAAAGGGAAAACTTACCTTATCAGGAGATGAAGATATGATACAAACACTTATCTCTATTATCATTGATCATCAATAATAATTCTTCAAAAACAAAAACATCTATAACAATCAAATAGCAAATAAAAAATTAAAATAAAAATGGTTGCATTTTTAATTATTTTCTTATAGAATAGAAAAGCAAGCCGATTTTGGAGGGGTAGCGAAGTGGCTAAACGCGGGAGACTGTAAATCTCTTCCTTAGGGTTCGGCAGTTCGAATCTGCCCCCCTCCACCATCTTGATGTTTCATAGGTGCATGTTTATATTGACAATCGCCTTAAATAAGTGATACAATGTTTAAGCACTTATGTATTTTTTCATGATTGGGGCCTATAGCTCAGGTGGTTAGAGCGCACGCCTGATAAGCGTGAGGTCGATGGTTCAAGTCCATTTAGGCCCACCACTTATTATTGATGTTTATCAACCACCTGTCCAGACACGTCGGTTGTTTTAATGGGGAGATTAGCTCAGTTGGGAGAGCATCTGCCTTACAAGCAGGGGGTCAGCGGTTCGAGCCCGTTATCTCCCACCATTAAGCCGAAATAGCTCAACTGGTAGAGCAACTGATTTGTAATCAGTAGGTTGCGGGTTCAAGTCCTGTTTTCGGCACCACGCTTTATGTCCCGTTAGCTCAGGTGGTAGAGCACTTGACTTTTAATCAAGGTGTCAATGGTTCGAGTCCATTACGGGACACCACTTGATTTGCCTCGATGGTGGAAATGGTAGACACGTGGGACTTAAAATCCCATGGATGATGAATCCGTGCCGGTTCAAGTCCGGCTCGAGGTACCACTTTATAACAAGATATGTAAGGGGCCTTAGCTCAGCTGGGAGAGCGCCTGCTTTGCACGCAGGAGGTCAGGGGTTCGAGCCCCCTAGGCTCCACCAAATTTCACTCATCCTTGTTTTACGATTGAGTTAAAAACAAACAATACCTGATTTGGCGGCGTAGCTCAGCTGGATAGAGTGCACGGTTCATACCCGTGAGGTCGAGGGTTCGATTCCCCCCGCCGCTACCAGTTTGGACCCGTAGCTCAGTTGGTTAGAGCTACCGGCTCATAACCGGTCGGCCGTAGGTTCGAGTCCTACCGGGTCCACCACTATTATTGTTTGTGTTGTTTATGGAGGAATACCCAAGTCTGGCTGAAGGGATCGGTCTTGAAAACCGACAGGCTGTAAAAGGCGCGGGGGTTCGAATCCCTCTTCCTCCGCCATTGTCTAATAATTGATTTTTAATATCGCGGGATAGAGCAGTCTGGTAGCTCGTCGGGCTCATAACCCGGAGGTCGGAGGTTCAAATCCTTCTCCCGCAACCAAAAAAACTCGGTCCGGTGGTGTAGGGGTTAACATGCTTGCCTGTCACGCAGGAGATCGCGGGTTCAAATCCCGTCCGGACCGCCATTATTAGGCTCTGTAGCTCAGTCGGTAGAGCAAAGGACTGAAAATCCTTGTGTCGGCAGTTCGATTCTGCCCGGAGCCACCACTTAAGCCATTTTAAGACCCTTTATGAGGGTTTTTTTATTTATTTAAGGAAGAAGTCCTTACCACCATATTTCAGGTGAAATTTGAGGCATTTTTAAGATCTTGTTCATAGGCACGATACGCCTTAAAAATGTCTTGACGATTGTAGTGTATATAACGCTGAACCGTCTTATGAGATTTGTGTCCAAGAAAGAGTCTAAGCATCTCTGTATTCCCTGAAGAACGCATGTACTGTGTTGCAAACGTATGACGCCATTTGTGTGGCGTTATTTTTTCTTTGATGCCAAGATGTGTTCTCAGTTTATAAAGCATATTTTGAACCGCTGACTTTGACATCGGCATGCCTGTTGTAAAATCGACAAACAAACGTCCTTTGA
>CAZYNC010000007.1:11540-20824 GCA_964648785.1 uncultured Acholeplasmataceae bacterium | reverse complement strand
TGGATGAACAAGACTACGATGAATCAACATATCGGATGAGACGATTTAAAGGACATAATGGACCACTTTTATTTATAGGGTTAGGTGAAACCTTAAAAGAGGACATTTTAGAACAAGCAACTGCTTTAGAAATTGAAGTTCAAGCATATATACTTGCAAAGACGGTATCAACTTACGATGAGGGTTATGACTTTGAAACAGTTGTTGCAACTATCAAAGATCTATCTGGAAATGAACTAGATGGTTATTTAGAGGAACTCAACCAAGTATTAGTTGATGCAAGTGAAGACATTAAAGCAACGTTAGATCAATTAAAAGATACTTATATGCCTCAAATTGAACAGATTAAAGAAACATATCAAGATGATGTAAGAGCACTCATTCAAGAAATAAAAAATGCAGATGAGACGTCAAAACAAACTTATATCGATGAACTTGAAGTTTTAAAACTTCAAATTCAAGCTGATATGTCTCTCATACAAGAAGCATTCTTAGAAGATTTAGAAGAAGAGAACATTGCGGTTGAAGGTTTATATGGATTATTTATTCAACGTACTCAAAATCGTTTTGAAGCAAGAATGGATATGTTAGAAAAAAGAAATCCACAATTATATAACAGAATTAAACATCACTTTAATCGTTAAATTTCACAAATGAATAAAAAAAGATTCGACTAAATCGAATCTTTTTTTTGTATCCAAATCAATATTGGAGCAAGTGCATGATGTAGTGCTTTTGTTTCATAAACTTGATATTCGTTCTGATTAATTAAATAAGCATAAATTGCATCATACTCTTTTTTTCCTTCCTCATGTCCAATATACGACATCACAATGACATGAGATCCTAACATGATTTTTTCATGTAGAAGTGTTAAAGTCGATAACGTGACATCTTTTGTTGTGGTGACTGATTTATTGCCTTTTGGTAAATACCCAAGATTAAATACATAAAGTGATGCCTGCTTCACATAGTGATTGACGTGTTCAAAGGAATCGTGGATAAAGGTGACATTGTTGAGACCATTTAAACGAGACTTTGCTGAATTTAAAGCTTCTAATTGTATATCAAACGCATAAACATGTTTAGAAAGTTTTGCGAGTAATTCAGTATCATAACCATGCCCACACGTCATATCCACAACAATATCATCTTGACTAATAAGTGATTGTATGAGGATGTGATTAAGATGTAGTAATGCTTTTTTCATAACGCCTCGTTATTTTAAGGTTTTTATTTCAAATTATATCATAAACCTCATGAATTTATTGATGATTATATGCTATAATAGTGAGGTATTGGAGAAGCTTCATGATGACTCGATTGATCTTAAGTTTACGTCAACCACGTCAATTATTGACATACATCAATGACTCAAAAGGTGTCGTTTTTTTATATACATTGATCATCACGTTACTGACGTTTTTACCAAATATATTGTTACTTAATATACAAGGTGTAATCGATGATGTAGGTTATCAAGATTTTTATGAGAACATTCAAACTGAGATGTTTTCAAAAAACAATCGTATTCAAGATGGTCGATTAACGCTTGAAGAAGATGTTGATTTTACCTATGACATTTTTAGGATATCGAATTCTGATGCGTTGAGTTATCATATTCAAATCGTCTTGATGGAATCTGGAATGTCCATGCAAATTTCAACTCAAGAAATTGCCTTTATATCTTATGATCCAGCACTTGATGTTGATTTTAATGATGCATCCATTCAATCTGTTTCTATCTTTACAAGATATATAGAATCCTTTATTGAATCAGTTGATTTCATGACGATTCTCTATGGATTTTCTATGTATATAAGTCTTGTGATTGATTATATATTGATTACGTTATTTTTAACATTACTCATGTCTTTTTCCATTTTTAAAACGTCATTACACTTTAAAAAAAGATTCAAGCTTGGGTTATATATCTCAACTGTTTATGTCGTGTTTAATATGATGACGATATTATTTCAATTTGAATTGCTACAGTTTTTTAGTTTACTGATTACCTATTTTTATTATGTCAATTTCTACAAACAATTTAAAGGAGGTGTTGTGTAGTGGATAAATTTCAAGTATTTAAATCACAAATAGATTTACCACCCAATGTCTTGTCTTCTTTAGAACTAAAGCACGTAGAAGTAGATGCTAAAACCAAAACATGGCACTTTCATATCAATGTGATGCATCCAGTTGATATTCATCATGTTATTGCGTTTGAAGGGTATATCAAAGTTTATTTTAATGTATCTGTGATCGATCATGTAGAGGTGTCTTTTCACCATCTTTATGAATTAGACATGTCCTTGTTAAAAAAATATATCCAAACGATTATACATGAATATCAAAAATTAAAACCTAGCGCTGGCGCATTGAAACATTTTGACTTTCATATTGAGGGTCAACACATTACCTTTTCTGTTGATGAAGAGTCTGCCTATATCAAGCAACACTTTCAACACCTTGAAAACATGATGAAGACTTACGGATTAGATTATACATTAAATCTTGACATCAAAAAATCACTTCCTAAGGCGAGTGCTGTTATTGAAAATGAAAAAAAACAGCTTGATGTCATCCATGAGAAAAAGATTCAATATAAAAAAGATATTCCAACCGTAGATAGTAATAAATTTACCGTTAAACATTCTCCTGAAGCGATTCAAATTTCACAAATTCCAATGGATCAATATCGATTTGATCAATACCGAAATGAACACGGTCAAACCGATTGTATTATTGAAGGACAAGTCAGAAAAGTTGAATTAAGAACGCTTACCAAAACAAAATTGCTTACGATGATCATTGCAGATGATCATGATGCTATCAAAGTGAAAAGTTTCGTGTCAAACCCCAAAGATGAAGCGTTTGCGTTATCGATTAAAGAAGGTCATCACCTTCAAATTACAGGCTTTTTTCAATATGATAGTTTTGATCGTGACATTAATGTAATGGCGAAAAAAATCCTTTTTTTAGATCGACATAATAAAATTCGTGAAGATGATGCAAAGCATAAACGTATTGAATTTCATATCCATTCAACCATGAGTAATTTAGATGGTATATCCAGTATCGAAGCATATGTCAATCAAGCAAAAGCGTGGGGACATGAAGCAATTGCCATCACTGATCATGATGGCGTTTACGGATTTCCTGATTTAGATCATGCTGCAAAAAAAGCAGGCATTAAGCCTATTTTTGGGACTGAATTATCAAGTGTTGATGCAAATCAATTCAAGGTCATCCATACATCTATCGAAAACCAAGACATGAAATCACTCACCTATGTTGTCTTTGACATTGAAACAACTGGTTTTAGTGTCGTACAAGATGACATTATCGAAATCGCAGCTGTTAAAGTAAAAAACGGTCAAATCATTGAAACCTATCAACAGTTTATTGACCCTAAACGTTTACTGTCATCTTTTACGACTGAACTTACTGGTATCACAGATGAGATGTTAAAAGGTCAACCCGAAATCAACGATGCTCTAACATCATTTTTAGCCTTTAGTCAAGGTGCGATGATGGTGGCACATAATGCAACGTTTGATATCGATTTCATTGAATACAAAGCATCTTTGTATCAATTAGACATTCAATATATCGGGTTTATCGATACACTCATGATTGCAAGAATGCATTTTGATGACGAATTAAAATCCTTTAATTTAAAAGCAGTTGCAAAACACTTTAAAATTAAACAAGAAGCACACCATCGTGCTGAAGATGACGCCAGAGTGACAGCTGAAATATGGATAGCCATGATGCAACACCTTCATAAAAAAGGATTTCAAACGACCAACGATTATCTCGATATGAATCAAACAGAGTTTTACTATAAGTACATGATTCCTTTTCATGTCAATATCCTTGTTCAACAACAAAAAGGATTAAAAAACTTATATAAAATTGTCTCGCATGCACTAACCACGTTTTATCATAAAGGTGCAAGAACATCTAAACAAGTCATCGACATGTACCGAGAGGGACTTCTCATAGGATCAGGATGTTACAAAGGAGAAGTCTTTGAAACAGCGCTTAATAAATCACCTTTAGCACTGGAACACGTTTTATCATATTATGATTACGTTGAAGTTCAACCTCCTGAAGCATATGCGCACATGATCGATCAAATCGGAGACGGTGGACTTGAAATCATTCAAGCAACGATTAAAAAAATCGTGGATACCGCCACAAAATTATCGATTCCTGTAATTGCAACAGGAGATGTTCATTATCTACATCCTGAAGACCATATGTATCGTGATATTTATATTTCAACACCACAAGTAGGTGGAGGTATACACGACTTAAAACGCTATGATTCAAAGCCTAAAGTTCATTTCAGAACCACAGATGAGATGTTAGGTGCATTTTCATTTTTAGGTGCTGATGCTGAACGTATCGTGATCGAAGAAACAAGACGTTTAAACGATCGCATCGATCCCATACAGTTATTTCCTAAAGGGTTACTTGCAATTCAAGATGATGCATTTCAAGATAAAATCAATATTCCTAGTATCGAACATGAAGTGAAACGTTTGGTCGATCTTCAAAAAACACGTCAATATGGTGATCATCCACATCCTTTCGTTGAAAAACGAATTGATCGTGAACTTAAAAACATTATCGAAAACCAATTCGCCTCAATTTACTACATGTCGCATTTACTTGTGAAAAATTCACTTGATGAAGGATATTTAGTCGGTTCTAGAGGTTCTGTTGGATCATCATTGGTCGCAACATTACTTAATATTACTGAAGTGAACCCATTAAAACCCCATTATCGTTGTAAAAAAGGACATTTTACTGCTTTTAAAATTTCAGAAGAAGATTATCAACAATTTGGATATCAAGAGCATGAAGAAGAATTTCAACCACTTTTTGAACACGTTTATGCAGGATATGATTTACCTGATGCGACATGTCCTGTATGTCAAGAAAAACTACTAAAAGATGGACATGATATCCCCTTTGAGACCTTCTTAGGATTCAATGGTGATAAGATCCCGGATATTGATTTAAATTTCAGTGGTGAATATCAAGCAAAAGCGCATGACTATGTCAAAATGCTTGTAGGTGATACTCAAGCTTACCGTGCAGGAACTATTCAAACAATTGCAGAAAAAAATGCTTATGGTTATGTTAAAGGGTATTTAGAAGATCATCACTTAGAAAAAAGACCGGCTCAAATCGAGCGTATGGCCAAACATATTGAAGGGGTTAAACGTTCTACAGGTCAACATCCTGGTGGCATTATCGTCGTACCAGATGGATATGATATTTATGATGTCACACCGATTCAATATCCAGCTAACAATACTGAAAACGACTGGTATACAACGCATTATGATTACCACGCTTTTGAATCGAACTTATTAAAGCTTGATATTTTGGGTCATGATGATCCAACGATGATTAAGTTTTTAATGGACCATGTCCATTTAAATCCAGAAAAATATCCATTTGATGATGCAAAAGACATTCCATTAGATGATCAAGATGTCATGAAAATGTTTCATGGCACCGATATTATTGGTGTGAATCAAGGGGATTTAATGAGTGATATTGCGTCTTTTGCGATTCCTGAATTCAATACGCAATTTACAAGACAAATGTTATCTGATATTAAACCAAAAACATTCGCGGGCCTTGTCAAAGTATCAGGTTTATCACATGGAACTGACGTCTGGCTTAAAAACGCACAAGATTTAGTCAGAGGGTCAACCTCCCATGGGTCTATTGATATCGATCAAATTATTGGGTGTCGAGATGATATTATGGTTCAACTTATTGAATTTGGATTAGAGCCTTTACGTGCCTTTGAAATTATGGAATTTGTCAGAAAAGGGAAACCTTCAAAAGATCCTCAATCGTGGCTCAGTTATGAATCTGAAATGAGACTCGCTGGTGTACCTGAATGGTACATTTGGTCTTGTCAACAAATCAAATACATGTTTCCTAAAGCACACGCTACAGCCTATGTCATGATGGCATTACGGATTGCTTGGTTTAAAGTGCATGACCCACTATTATTTTACAGCGCTTACTTTTCAAAACGTGTTGATAAATTTGATTATGAGAAAATGCTTGCAGGACCGCTTGCATTAAAAAATGGTATTAAAGAACTCATGTCAAAAAACTTTTTAACTGCCAATGAGCAATCCACACTGACGACATTACAAGTTGCATATGAAATGACATTAAGAGGATTTCATTTTAAAAAAGTTGATATTAATCTTTCAGATGCAAAAACCTTTGTGATGGAAGATAATGGATTAAGAATGCCGTTTATTTCTATTGATGGACTTGGTGAAAACGTCGCCAGTGGCATTATAGAAACGCGCTTAGAACATCTATTTACTTCAAAAGAAGATGTGAAGATTAGAACAAAAATCAATCAGACTGTTTTTGCAAAAATGGACACATACGGAGCATTTGATCAACTCATTGTCGAAAATGATGAAAAACAGCAAGGATTGTTTGCACTTTAAAGACCTTTCTTATATAATATGGTTGTAATTTAGGAGGTATTTCAATGCGTTCTTCAAACCCAGTTTTTGCCAATATTGAGCGTTCAGCGACGTATGAGTCTACTGAATCAGCGTCATATCGTGGCATTACGTTAAAAACATTTATTTTATTAGGTATAGCGGTATTAACAGGATTTTATGCGATTACGAGTTTACCCGCTGAAACATTCACTGGTTTACTCATAGCTTCTGTCATTGTAGCACTTGTTGCTGTATTAATTGCGTCATTTGTCCCATCACTCGCGATGCCAATGAGTATTGTGTATGCTGCGGCTGAAGGTATTTTACTGGCAATGATTACACTTATTGCCAACACTTTTGTGCCTGGTGCTCCTTATGCAGCTATTATTGCAACAACCGCAATCTTTTTTGTCATGTTATTCTTATATTCATCACGTATCATACGTGTCACAACACGATTTAGAAAAATTATGTATGCAACATTGTTTGGAATTTTGTTTTTCTTTATCGGATTTGGTTTATTATCACTATTTGTAGATATCGATGTGTTATTTGGAAATAGTTATGGTTTAGCAATTGGGATTAGTGTCTTTTTGATTATTTATGGATCACTCATGTTGACATTAGATTTTGACCGTGCAGAAGCGATCGTTTCTGGTGGTGCCGACAAAAGATATGAGTGGATGGTTGCACTTGGACTCATGGTTACCATCATATGGTTATACATTGAAATCTTGCGTCTGATTATGATTGTCGCAAGTAAAAGAGATTAAATCGAAGAAGAGCCTCAGTAATCAATCGAATTTGTATAGAGAGCGTTTGGGTGGTGTAAAAACGTCAAATTCATGATGAATTTCAGCTTGGAGAGGTGCTAATCACACCCGTGAATCTGCGTTAATGATCGTAAATAAGTGTCAGTGTTTTTACACTGGAACTAAGGTGGTACCGCGTCTTTGGCGTCCTTAGATCGTTTTTTCGGTTTAAGGACATTTTTTTATATATGTGGAGGAATTATGGAACAACTCAAACAAGAAGCATTAAAACGTATTACATTAGCAGGTGATCTATCTTCATTAGAAGACATACGCATTACGTATTTATCTAAAAAAGGATCTATTGCAGAACTCATGAAACAACTCAAAGATATGGAACCTGAAGAAAGAAAACGATTTGGTGAGTCAGTGAATGACTTAAAAAAAGCAATAGAAGATGCATTAAATGACAAAAAATATGAGCTAGAAAGAGATGCTCTCATCATACAATTAAAAAAAGAAAAGGTGGATATCCATTTAGAAGAAGTGAACCTTCCTAAAGGGTATTTACATCCTTTGATACAAGTTGTTCGTGATATTGAAGATTTTTTTATTGGAAAAGGATTTCGTATTGCAGAAGGACCTGAACTTGAAACAGATCATTTTAACTTTGAAATGATGAATTTAGCGAAAGGGCATCCTGCACGTGCGATGCAAGATTCATTTTATGTTGATCCTGAAAGATTACTACGCACGCATACTTCTCCAGTACAAGCACGTGCAATGTTAGAAGCCCAAGGATCTGACCTTGCGATCATTTGTCCAGGAAAAGTATATAGACGTGATGATGATGACCCAACCCATAGCCATCAATTTATGCAAATTGAAGGTTTATATGTTTCAAATGACGTCAATTTTTCTCATTTAAAGGGAGTTTTATTAGAAATGGCCAAACATATTTTTGGTCCAGACCGTAAAATTCGTCTCCGTCCATCATATTTTCCATTTACAGAACCTTCCGTTGAAGTGGATGTATCATTTGTAAAATCAGATGGAACTCCAATTTGGATTGAAGTGTTAGGAGCCGGTATGGTCCATCCTAATGTCTTAAAGATGGCGAATTATAATCCATTAGAAAAACGTGGATTCGCATTTGGTATTGGAGTTGAGCGTATCGCAATTTTAAAATATTTTATTGATGATATTCGTCATTTTTATACCAATGATCAACGTTTCTTACATCAATTTAAGGGGGTTATCTAATCATGGTGATCACACAACAAGCACTCGAAAGATTGATCAAAACACCGCAGCACATTGAAGCACTCACGAATCAAAAAATTACTGAAATTGAGTCATATGAGCTAAGACAAGATGATCCAAATGTTGTCATTGGGAAGGTATTAACAAGACGCGATCACCCTAATTCAGACCATTTAAATCTCACAACGGTTGATGTTGGCCATGGCGAGATATTACATATAGTATGTGGCGCAAAAAACGTTGATGCTGGTCAAACCGTCATAGTGGCAAAAGTTGGCGCTATTTTACCTGGAAATTTTGAAATTAAAGAAGCCACAATACGCGGTGAACAATCATCTGGGATGATTTGTTCATTAAAAGAATTAGGATTTTCTGACAAAGTGATCCCTGATGAATTTAAAGAAGGCATTTACTTTTTTGATGAAGTGTTTGAGCCTGGTTTTTCAGGATATGAAGCTTTAGGTCAAACTGGCTTTAAAATGGAATTAAGTTTAACACCGAATCGTGGAGATTTATTATCTATTTTAGGATATGCATATGATCTTTCTGCGATGTTAAACATGAAACTTCAATTACCAACCTTTGAATTTAGGCCATCAAAAGAAAAACATGATGTCAGTGTAAAAATTGAAAGTGAAAACTGTCATCGCTACTTTGGACGCGTTTTAAAAGATATTCGTATTCAACCTTCACCTTGGTGGTTAAAATCATTACTTATTGATAATGACATTCGTCCGATTAATAATGTTGTTGATATAACAAATTA
>CAZYNC010000007.1:0-11440 GCA_964648785.1 uncultured Acholeplasmataceae bacterium | reverse complement strand
TACTTATTGATAATGACATTCGTCCGATTAATAATGTTGTTGATATAACAAATTATGTATTATTAATGATAGGAACACCGCTTCACACTTTTGATTACGATACAATAAACGATAAAAATATATCAATTAGACAAGCATATCAAGGTGAAAAAGTTGTGACACTTGACGGGAAAGAACGCGACCTCGTAGAAACGGATCTAGTGATCGCTGGAGGACAAGAAGCCATTGCACTTGCTGGTGTGATGGGACTTGAACATACCATGGTCAATGAACATACAACCTCCCTTCTATTAGAAGCTGCACTTTTTGAACCTAATACCATCGCACAGACTTCCAAGCGATTAGATTTAAAAAGCGATTCTTCGCTTCGTTTTGAACGTGGTGTTGGCTTTAACCGTGTACAACTCGGTCTAGACTTCGCGACACAATTACTGATTGATCTTGCTGGTGCAACCATCGTAGGAGAAACAGCATACGATGAAAACATCATCACACCTACAACGATTTCAACATCATTTGAGACGATCAATCAAGCATTAGGGTTACAACTTACAAAAGATGAAATCATCCATTATTTAATGAGATTACGTTTTCATGTCGATGTTAATGACGATACGCTTATGTGTCAAGTACCTGATGATCGATACGATATTACGATTGAGGCAGATATCATTGAAGAAGTAGGAAGAATATACGGATTAGATCTTATTCCTTCAACACCACTTAAGACATCATTACAAGGGACATTAACCGTAGCCCAACAAAAAACAAGACAAATAGAATCATTACTAACATCCCTTGGACTTCAACAAGTGATCACGTATTCATTGAGAAAAGTGAGTGAGTATGAAACGTTCCATCACATAGGTGAAAAAGTTGAATTATTATATCCTTTAAGTGAAGATAGAAAATTACTGAGACAGTCATTGTATGGTGGATTACTTGATACACTCGCCTACAATCAAAACCGACAACTAAAGCTAAATCAAGTATTTGAAATGGGACACATCTTTAGCCAACAAGAAGAGAAGCATCAATTATCATGGATGATACAAGATACATGGATCCATAATCCGATACAAAAACAATCTATTCATTCTTCGTTTTATACGTTAAAAGCCATACTATCAAAACTTTTAGATACACTTGGACACACGTATAACATCATTGAAAGAGAAGATGATCCAATGTATCATCCGTATCAAGCAGCAACCGTGATCGTAGAAGACATAGTTGTTGGACATTTTGGAAAACTTCATCCATCTTTATTAAAACAATATGACTTAAAAGATGTTTATGCAGCCACACTCGATCTAGATCTATTAATGGGTCAACATGAAACGTTAACATATCAAGCTATTTCTAAATTCCCTTCGGTGGAACGTGATCTTGCTTTTATCATGCCTAAAGAGATGAGTGTTAAAACTGTGATAGAATTAATACAACAAACATTAAAAAAATATTTGATCAAAGTGTATGTCTTTGATGTTTACGAAGGTGAACATGTCAAAGAAAACCACAAATCGGTCGCGTTTAGAATGATTTTAAACGATGCAGAAAAAACCATGAGCAATGACGATGTTGAAAAACTCATCAAAAAAGTGATTCATCGTTGCCAATTTGAACTTAAACTTGAAATAAGATAGGAAATCTATGTTAATTTATGATCTTAGTTTTGAACAATTAGTATCTTGGGTAAAAGACCAAGGTGAAAAACCATATCGTGCAAGACAAATATGGCATTTCTTATATCAAATGAAAGTGTCAACTTTTGAAGAGATGCATAATCTTCCTCAATTTTTGATTGAAGCACTTCAAGCATCTTTTAAACTCAACGCACTTGAGTTTGTATTAAAGTCAGTAAGCCAAGACGGTACCGTTAAACAATTATATTCTGTTCATGATGGACATCTCATTGAAGCCGTACTCATGAAGCATCACTATGGTAATTCTATTTGTGTGACAACACAAGTTGGATGTAATATAGGATGTTCATTTTGTGCAAGTGGGCAACTTCAAAAAAAACGTGATCTCACGGCTGGAGAAATCATTGCACAAATCATTGAAACAGAAAAACAACTAGGAGAAAAAATCCAATACATCGTCGTCATGGGTATTGGTGAACCATTTGATAATTATAAAAACCTCACAACATTTTTAAAAACAGTCAATGACCCTAAAGGTTTATCTATTGGTGCTAGACATATTACTGTTTCAACTTCAGGGATTGTACCAAAAATTAAAGCCTTTGCTGAACTCGGTATTCAAGTGAATTTAGCCATTAGTTTACATGCCCCTAATGACGAAGTACGGACATCTCTGATGAAAATTAATAAAACATACAATGTCGATAGAGTATTAGAGGCAGTGAAAGAATATTTAAAAATTACAAAACGTCGTGTCACATTTGAATACATCATGATTCATGAATTAAATGACAGCATAGAGATAGCACAAGAACTTGCCGATAAAATAAAAGGTATGAATGCATATGTCAATTTAATTCCTTATAATGAAGTCATTGAAGCACCCTATAAACGCTCTTCAAGAGATCGTATGGAAGCCTTTTATGATGTCTTAAAGAAAAATAAAATACAAGTGACACTAAGAAAAGAACAAGGACATGATATTAATGCTGCATGTGGACAATTACGTTCTCAACATGCACAAAAAGAGATGCTATGACAGGGCAAATCATTAAACAAATATCCAATCAATATACGATATTAACCGAAACAAATGAACGTATCGATGCCATTGCACGCGGGAAATTAAGACATATGGCATTAGATGGGTCTTCAAGTTTTTATCAAAGTGTTTCTTCTAAAACAAAAAAAGAAAGCCAATACCAGCAAATATCACCAAAAGTCGGTGATATGGTCACCTATCTTCAAGTATCAGAGCAATATGTCATTGATGAGATACATCCAAGAAAAACCGATTTATATCGTCCTGATATTGCAAACGTCGACCAATTATTTTTAGTTTTCTCTGCGACTGAACCAGATTTTAGTGACGTACTATTAGATAAATTTTTAACGGTTCTTCATGCTTATGACCTGAAGATTTATATCATATTAACGAAAACAGATCTCATTAGTGATGACCTTAAACAATCACTTACATCAACATTAACTTACTACAACACAATAGGGTATCCTTATTTAACGTTGAATGCAAAAACGCTTGAAGATAAAGACAAACTTATCCCACTATTTAAAGATCATGTATCTGTCATATCGGGCCAAACTGGCGTAGGAAAATCAACATTACTCAATGGTCTGATTCCAGAACTCAATCTTAAGACGCAAGGTATTTCAAAAGCACTAGGTAGAGGTAAACACACCACGAGACACACAGAATTATATCCTTTAAACGGTGGTCTCGTTGCAGATACACCAGGATTTTCAAAGTTATCCTTTGAACATATCCCTTTAGACACACTCTCAACTTGCTTTAATGAATTTAAAGACTTTGAACATGGATGTAAATTTCAAACATGTTCACACATACATGAACCTATGTGCGCAGTGAAAGAAGCTGTTTTATATGGTCACATTCTTCAATCTCGCTATAATCATTACGTGTCATTTTACGAAGAAATCAAAGCCATGAAAAAAAAATATTAGAGGTGATATATGAAAGTTGCACCTTCTGTGTTAAACGCACCAATCGAACACATTCATACGTGGATGCCACAATTACAATCGAGTTATATGTTACATCTTGATATTATGGATGGACATTTTGTACCAAATTTATCGTTTGGCATTGACATTGCAAAAACATATCAAAGGGTATCTGATTTACCACTAGATGTACATTTAATGACCACACATCCACTTATGTGGATTGAACAATTTAAAGATTTAAAACCTCAATTTATCACCATTCATGTTGAGGCAAAAGATGTAGAAAAATCGATTAAAACGATACAATCCTATGGTATTGGTGTTGGACTTGCATTAAAACCAAGTACACCCATAGAAGTCATTATGCCGTATCTTGATCAAGTTGATTTAGTTTTAATCATGACCGTTGAACCTGGATTTGGAGGTCAATCATTTATGTATGAGATGTTAAAAAAAGTAGAGGCGTTAAAAGCATATAAACAAAAACACGGCTTTATCATTCAAGTCGACGGTGGATTAAATGATGAGACATTAGTAGCTTCTCATGAAGCAGGAGTTGATGTTGCCGTTGTAGGGAGTCATTTATTTAAACAAGACGATATTGAAGCATGGTTGAAAAAAGTTCAATGACAATTTATGTGATGACGCATCCTGTTCCAAATGATGTTAGATCCAGAATTCAATTTGAACCAGATGATTTTATCATTGGAGTTGACCAAGCACTTTCTGCATTATACAAACAACGTATTCCAGTTCATCTAGCAGTAGGTGATTTTGATTCTTTAAAAAACAGAGGTTTATTACATGGTTTAAACGTTGAGATACTTCCAGCAGAAAAAGACATCACAGATTCTTTTCACGCACTTAAACGTGCGCATGAGATGGATTATGATGAGATTATTTTAGTAGGTGGTGCAGGCGGTGATCGCATTGAACACATGATCGCACATATGAATCTTTTTCATCACTTTCCAAACATAAAAATGATTACAGAAGAATCGACGCTATTTATTTTAAATAAACATATGCATATAACAAATCAAGGGTATATCAATGTATTTCCGTATCCTGAAGCGATAATATCTTTAAAGGGATTTAAGTATCCACTGGTTTCACATCATTTAAAACCATATGATAACTTAGGAATATCCAATGAATTAATGGACAGTGAAGGTGAGATCATCGTTGAAAAAGGCACCATTCTAGTCGTTGTGACCAACAAAAAAAGCGCTTAGTGCGCTTTTTTGTTTGTTATACACGTTCTAATTGCAATTTTTTAAGTGCTTTAGCGGAGATCTTTACTCTTTTCACTGTGCCATCTTCTAAGCGAATACGTACATTTTGTAAGTTGGATTTCCAAGTGTGGCGTGTTGCATTTAGAGCATGAGAACGACGGTTACCTGTTAAGGTTTTTTTACCTGTGACATAACATTCAGCCATTTCAATCACTCCTTTTCCTTGAATACTTTAACACGAACGGAGTAAAAAAGCAATGATTAATGCTTATTTTGTCTCGTTGCTTTTTTTATAGTCACATGATATAATATGAAGGATTTATTAATTATACTTAAACTAAAAATCAAACAACTACTAAAAACACAAGTTCATAAGGAGATTACTATGCCAAACCAAAAAATTAGCGGAAAGCTATTTAAACAAATGGTAACTAATGGCGCGGTTCATCTTAAAAACAACCACAAAGAAATTGATCATTTAAACGTATTTCCAGTTCCAGATGGTGACACAGGTACCAACATGCAGATGACCATGATGGCTGGAATCAAAGAGATTATAAATTCAGAATCAGCATCGATTGTTGATGTATCAAAAATTTTATCAAGAGGGCTTCTCATGGGAGCTCGTGGTAATTCAGGGGTTATTCTATCCCAATTTTTCCGTGGTGTTTATAGTGAAATCGCAAAAATTGACGAAGCTTACGCTACCGTCGAACAATTTATTCAAGCTTTAGTCGGCGGGTATCAAATGGCCTATCGTGCCGTGATGGATCCTGTCGAAGGTACAATACTAACAGTTGTAAGAGAATCTGCAGAACGCGTCTTAAGAGATAAGTCTAAATACGATTCTGTAGAAAAAGTCATGGCCGCATATTTAAAACAAGCAAACCAAACTTTACAAGAAACACCAAATTTATTACCTGTCTTAAAAGAAGCGGGTGTCGTAGATAGCGGTGGCGCTGGTTTTATTAAAATTGTTGAAGGCATGATCATGGCACTTGAAGGTCAAATGATCTCTGAAGAACAACATCATGAAAGTCATGAAGATTACCATGGTGCACATAATTTAGGCGATGTCGAGATTACATTTGGTTATTGCACCGAATTTATCATTAAATTACACGATCAAGAAAACTTTAATCCAGCAGATTTAAGAGATCCACTCAGTGCTATGGGAGATTCTCTAGTATTTGTTCAGGATGAGGATTTATTAAAAGTCCATCTTCATACTGATGAACCAGGTGTTGCAATTACCTTAGGACAAAAGTATGGGGATCTTCAAACACTCAAAGCGGATAATATGAGACTTCAAAATGCGACTATTTTAGGTAAAGAAGCACCTGCCTCTACACCTAAAAAAACAAATGAAAAGAAACGTTATGCCATATTAGCAGTAGCAAGTGGTGAAGGTATCAAACGTGCATTTAAAGACTTAGGCATCGATATCATCATTGATGGTGGTCAAACGATGAATCCATCAACTGAAAGTTTTGTTAAAGCTATTGAATCTGCCAATGCAGATCATGTCATTATTCTTCCAAATAACAAAAACATTATTTTATCTGCTGAACAAACCATTGATTTATTGCCAGATCGTTCAATATCAGTCATTAAAACGAAAAATATTGGTCAAGGTTACTCAACGATGATTGCGTTTGATCCAACAGTGTCGTTAGAAGATAATTTAGAAGCGATGACAGAAGTTTCTGACAATATGACTTATGGTGAAATTACCTTTGCTGTAAGAGACACAGAAATTAAAGGTGTTAAAATTAATAATGGTGATTTTATGGCCATCGCAAAAGGTCAAATTATTGCCGCTGAAAAAACTAAATACGAAGCAGCACAACGTTTATTAGATACTCTTATCGATGATTCAAGAGAAATCGTCACAATCTTTTATGGAAAAGACCATGATGAAGATGAACTTGATCAAATTGTTGCATATGCGAAAAAATGTCACCCTGATATAGAAGTTGAAACTATTGAAGGCAATCAAGACATTTACACATATATATTTGCAGTTGAATGATATAATATAGGTGCTAAAAAATAGCACCTTTTTTATGCGGACGTGGTGGAATGGTAGACACGCATGCTTGAGGGGCATGTGGCAGCAATGTCGTGTGAGTTCAAATCTCATCGTCCGCACCATCTAAAAATAACGAAAGTCATCCTTCTGATGACTTTTTTGTTATAATGATATAAAGATTTAAATGAAAGAGGTTATGATATGACACTATACAAATTAAGAACTTTTCTACCTTCGATTAATTATGAAATTTCAAAAACATTTTACCAAGCTTTAGGTTTTAATATCGCTTGGGAAGGAGAAGATTTAACGATTATGAAACACGCTGATATTGAGTTTTTCATTCAGAAAGCATATGTCAAAGATTGGGCAGAAAATACGATGTTTCAATTATTTGTTGAGGATATTCAAACTTTTTATGATCAAATTAAATCACTTAAAGAAACATTTCCAATGATACACTATAAACCCATTCAAGAAGTCGATTATGGCACCACGTTTCATGTATTAGATCCTGCAGGGGTTTTAATTCATGTTATGCAACATGTATCAACATAACCTCTCTATTTGATATAATAACCTCATAGGTGAATGATGAAATTATCAAAAGGTATGCAAATCGTCATCCAAAGTTATAAACACAACAAACATATCCACCGGGTTTGGAAAAAATCGGTTGTTTTAGACGTCAATCAACATTATGTTGTGACAGCAAATGACCGTACAAAAGTGATTGAATCTGACGGTCGAACATGGCACTCTAAAGAACCTGCGATATGTGTTTTTTTTGATGACTATTGGTTTAATATTATCGCTATGTTAAAACCAGATGGTATTCATTATTACTGTAACATTGCAAGTCCTTATGTTTATGATGAAGAAGGCATCAAATACATTGATTATGATCTTGATATAAAGATGTATCCTTCAAAAAAAATCAGAGTCTTAGATAGACAAGAATACGAAGATCATAAGATAAAAATGTCTTATCCAAAAGAAGTTGATGAGATAGTGATGTATTACATGGGAATTTTAAAAGAAAAACTTCAAAAAAATGATTTTCCATTTAATGATAGTGAAATCAAATCCTATTATGATAAATATCTTAATTTAAAATAACGTGGGAGCACGTTTTTTTAATAAAAAAACTCATACAAGATACGTATGAGTTTGGTCAATCATTTATTGGAGCGGGCGAGGAGAATCGAACCCCCATTTCATGCTTGGCAAGCACGTGTAATAACCATTATACGACGCCCACAAAATTAACTTTTTGCTTGTATATATTAACAAATAAATATCACCTTGTCAAGAGAGTCAATCTTATATGAATAAAAAAGTGATTTACAAATTCATCAAACAATTCATCATCCCATTCATGATCTTAGGTGTCGTATATATGGTACTTATATTTTTTGATGTCATCGATGTCTATCAAGGGAACTTCTTAATGTATGTAATCGTCATAATATTCACGATAATTGCCATGATTACATTTCATGAATGGAGTCATCTATTGACGTTTTTATTGTATAAAGTTCCAGTTAAAGCAATCTTTGTTTTAGGATTTGGCGTCATCTTTAAACCACATGTTAAAATCGTTTATAACATAACATTATTAAAGCTTTTTGGTGGTATCGTCATACCATCATCCATTCCAGTCACAAATGAACTCACGTATCAAAGACTAAAACGTGGGTATCAAGCTTCCTTGTTGGTTGCACCGATCATCACAATAGTATCACCAGTAGTACTGAGTATGATCAGTTATGTGATGCATGTTGAATTTTCGCTTACAATCTTCATGCTATTTATTACAAGTTACTTTACCTGGGTTATAATCCCTTCATTTTTGATTGAATTTAAACATCTATATGGTGATATTAAAGCGTATCAAAAGATCAAACATCATCATATTTTATTTGAGGTTCAACTTATATCTCAAGCTATGATACAAGGTAACAAAGAGGATGATCTTTGTTTTTTATATGACAAGTTTATGCATAAATGGATATCATTACCATACAAAGAAAAAAAATCAGAAATTATGTTATCAATTGTCTTAAAAGGGCTTTATCAACAATATGTAGTCAATCCTGATTGGATACAGGAAGTCAAACTTGTATTACAAAAAAGACATTTATTACAAGATGCTTCAATCCTTTTAGATATCTTATTTTCATCCCATCAATTAGGGGATCCCATTATATGGCATGATACGATGATGTCCTTAATAAAAAAAGAAGCAACTGATGAACTCAATCTCTATCATGCTTGGCTCAACCAAGACCATCATAACATCAAGCAATTATTACTTAAAAAAGATGAGAATTTGTTATACTTTAACTATGTAAAGAACGAAGATACTATGGTTTTTTGGTCATTTCCAAAAGCATTATTAAAACCAATTGTGTGCCATATATAAAAAAAAGACATAAAGTCTTAAATGGTGCCCCTAACGAGAATCGAACTTGTATTTCAGCATTACCATTGCTGCGTTTTGCCATTAAACTATAGGGGCAGCGCAATCATAATCATATCATAATTCAAGAAAGTTGACAACTATGACGTTTATTTTTAAGCTTCTAAAACCATATAAAATAAGACTTTTCTTTGCACTCTTATTAAAATCGATTGCTGCTCTTGCGGATCTTATGATCCCATTTTTAATTGCCTATATGATTGACACGCAAATCCCACGTTTACAAGAGGGTGATTCTTTACTTCCAATTTTTTTAAACGGTGGGTTAATGGTCATCATTGCACTTTTAGGTTGGATACTCAATGTCATTTCAAATCGCAGTTCAGAATATATTGCGTCTAAAGCAGTAGAAACACTTCGAAGTGACTTATTTATATCGATTGAATCACTTTCTGCTCAAGATGTTGACTCGCTATCAAAACCATCACTCATTTCAAGAATGACAACCGATACTTATAACATTTATCGTGCTGCAGCAATTATTCAACGCTTAGGAATTCGTGCTCCCGTCTTATTATTAGGCGGTATTTTACTATCTTTTACCTTTGATGTGGTCTTAACACTCGTGATGGTCATCATGCTTCCATTTGTTTCCATCATCATTTATCAAGCTTCAAAAAAAGGGATCCCGCTTTATAAAAAAAATCAATTTTTAATGGATCAACTCATTAGAAAATTAAGAGAGTTTATTACTGGTGCTAGAGTCGTTCGGGCACTATCGATGAATGATCATGAAATGCATCAATTTGAAGTTATCAATCAAACATCGAATCAATCTGAACTTCATGCAAATAAAGTCATGGCACGCGTTAATCCGATGATGAATATTGTCATGAATATCGGGCTTGTTGTTGTATTAGTGATCGGAGCTTACAGGTTATCATTAGGCGTCACAAAGATCGGTGCAATCATGGCTTTTGTAACGTATTTCACCATCATTTTAAATGCAATGATGGGTATCACAAGAATATTTGTATTATCGTCTCGTGCGGCAGCATCAAGTGAACGCATTGAAGAAGTGCTACATCAAGTATCAGATGTTCAAGAAGGTCAAGATGTTTATCAAGTGAATTCATCTTATCCGCATATTGAATTTAACAATGTTAGTTTTTCGTACTTGAAAAAAACAAACCAACTTAACGATATTTCATTTAAACTATATAGAGGACAAAAGCTTGGTATTATAGGTGCAACCGGATCAGGTAAATCGACCATCGCCAAGTTGTTGCTTCGCTTTTATGACGTCGATCAAGGGTCAATTAACATTTATGGAAAAGATATAAAATCTTATACACTTCACTCACTAAGACATCACATTGGTGCAGTCTTACAACAAGACATGATATTTCATGATGATATCGCATTTAATGTTACGCTGCATCATGATCAACAAGACATTGAAACAGTTTTACAAGATGCTCAAGCATCCTTTGTTTTTGACAAAGAAGAGGGCATTCATACAACGCTCACAACATCAGGAACTAACATTTCAGGTGGTCAAAAACAAAGACTATTGATTGCGAGAGCTCTATATAAAAAACCTGATATCCTTATTTTAGATGATGCATCGAGTGCACTTGATTATCAAACCGATCAACAACTAAGAAAAACACTTCAAGAACACTATGGACAAACGACGATGGTTATTATTGCGCAAAGAATTGCATCTATCAAACATTGTGACCTCATCCTATTTATGGAGCATGGAAAAATCATTGCTGCAGGCACACATGAAGAACTTTTACAAAAACACAAATCTTATCAAACCATTGTTAAACATCAATTAGGAGGTGCCATCTTATGATGATGCAGTTTAGTCCTCCAAAAGAAACAAGCAAACAACGCGTACAAAATAAGTCCTATGTCTACAAGCGATTATGGGATTATTTAATGCATTATAAATTTAAATTAATACTCGCACTCATCTTAACGCTTGTATCAAATGCATTTTCCTTAATAGGACCTTATTTAACTGGACAAACCATTGGTGCAATGGAAAATGGTGTTGATTTTGATCAAGTCTTTTTCTATGCTTCATTAATGATTGTCTTTTACATAC
>CAZYNC010000006.1:18941-21195 GCA_964648785.1 uncultured Acholeplasmataceae bacterium | reverse complement strand
TACTTCTAATATCCGGTGTGAATGTCACCAATAATCAGATTCCACTAGATACCGTTTTATCGAGTCTAGAATCGTTTATTTCTATTGCAGAAGTCACGGTTGTTGATAATGGCGTTATGTTATTGGTTCAACCAGAAATGTCTGTTCCACTTACTGAAAGTATGGATCAAGTAGAACAGATGATTGAAGGATTAACAGCACTTGAAGGATTACCAGATGACATTCAAGAAGCACTTCTTAATATTTCTCAAGCCATTGATGCTAATAATTTAGAACAGATCAATTCGGCCTTTGAAGAATATTCACAAATTTATGAAGCATTAGATGATACAATAAAAAGTGACATAGAAGCAATCATCTTTGACTATATTGACGATGTGGGATATTTAGAGACATTATTAAACTAAAAAGAGAGTGAAAAACATGAGCATTCAATCCAATTTTATAAAATCCATCATGGAAACAGATTTAGAGACAAAAAAACACGACGAAATTATTACGAGATTCCCACCAGAACCTAACGGGTTTCTTCATATTGGACATGCGCGTGCGATTGTGACCAATTTTGAACTTGCAAAATCCTTTGGGGGAAAAACTAATTTAAGATTTGATGATACAAATCCCTCTAAAGAAGACGATATTTTTGTTCAAAATATTATTTCAGATATACGTTGGTTAGGATATGAACCAGACGGGATTTATTATGCGTCAGATTATTTTGAAGAGATGTATGAACGCGCCGTTATTCTCATTAAAAAAGGGCTTGCTTATGTAGATGAATCCTCACCAGAAGACATCAAACAGATGCGTGGATCTACAACAGTGAAAGGCATTGAATCTCCTTACAGAAACCGTTCAATCGAAGAAAACTTAGCATTATTTAACGACATGAAGCAAGGTTTAAAAGAAGAGGGTTCTTGCGTATTAAGAGCAAAAATAGATATGACAAGTCCTAATATGAATATGCGCGATCCAGTCATTTATCGTATTTCATTTGATCACCACCACCATAGAGGAAACGATTGGGTGATTTATCCTATGTATGACTTTGCACACCCAATAGAAGACGCGATCGAAGGGATTACACATTCTTTATGTAGTTTAGAGTTTGAAGACCACAGACCGTTATATGATTGGGTAGTCAGAGAAACAGAAATGCCTAAAGTCCCTCGACAAATAGAATTTGGTAGATTAACCATTGAAAACACCGTTATGTCTAAAAGATATTTAAGACAACTCGTTGAAGAACACAAAGTAACTGGATGGGACGATCCAAGAATGCCGACTTTAAAAGGGTTAAGACGCAGAGGGTATACACCAGAAGCAATTCGAAGATTTATATTAGAATCAGGATTATCAAAAATCAATTCAACGATTGATTCTTCCATGTTAGATGCTGCGTTAAGAGATGATTTAAATCAAAAAGCAGCAAGATTAATGGCGGTAAAAGATCCATTAAAAGTAGTCATCACGAATTATCCTGAAGGACAAGTTGAAGAACTTGAAGTAGAGCTTCACCCTGAAATTGAGTCTATGGGTGTAAGAAACATTTCGTTTTCCAGAGAAATATATATAGAACAAGAAGATTTTGTTGTTGAAAAACCTAACAACAAATATAAACGTTTATATGTGGGTGGTGAAGTTCGATTATTTCATGCGTATTTCATTACATGTCAACGTGCGATATATAAAGAAGATGGATCAATCGATTATTTAGAAGCTACATACGATCCAGAAACGAAAAGTGGATCTGGTTTTGAAGCGAGAAAACCTAATGGAACGATTCACTATGTCGATGCTGCAAGCGCTATTCCAGTAACATTCAATATCTTTGAACCAATGGTATTAGACGGTGAAGAAGGCGATATCATTTCACGTTTTAAAGAAGATTCATGGAAAACGCAAGAAGGATATGCTGAACCTTTTGTCAAAACATTAAAAGTAGAAGAGAAAGTTCAATTTAAACGTCTAGGATTTTATTCAGTCGATACGTTATCAACTGAAGATCGCGTTTTTATGAATGAAATCGCAACCTTAAAGAGCAGTAAATAATGGAGTTTTTAAAGGATTTAAACACACAACAATTTAAAGCGGTAACTCATGATGTGGGTTCCGTTTTTGTCATAGCAGGAGCAGGTACCGGAAAAACAAGAACCCTCACAATGAGAATTTCGTATTTGATCGCTCAAGGTTATGATCCAAAAAGAATTCTCGCAGTGACATTTACAAACAAAGCGGCTTCAGAGATGAAATC
>CAZYNC010000006.1:17460-18841 GCA_964648785.1 uncultured Acholeplasmataceae bacterium | reverse complement strand
TAGAAGCTTTTGAGTTTAATGAAGAAGAAGCCATATATTTAGCATATGTTAAGTACTTAAGAGATCATCAATTTGTTGATTTTGACGATCTCATTTTATACACACAAGAACTATTTAAAACTAACGAAGAGATTCGAACATATTACCAACAATATTTCGAACATATTTTAATTGATGAATTCCAAGATACAGACGTGATTCAATATGACATTATTAAAATGTTAGGGATCAGTCATCGAAATGTGTTTGTTGTAGGAGATCCTGACCAGAGTATTTATGCATTTAGAGGTTCTCATTACGCGAATAACCAGAAATTCTTAAAAGATTTTCAAGCCAATCAAATTATTCTTGATCAAAATTATAGGTCTACAAATGACATTTTACGAGCTGCAAACCTACTTATCAATCATAATCAACATCGTATTTTAGGTAAAGAACTGAAAAGTGATTTAGGATTAGGACAACAAGTCACCTTTTATACCGCGCAAAATGATTATCAAGAAACCTATTTTGTCATTGATGAAATAAGAAGACTCATTAGACAAGGTGAATCGTATCAAGATATTGCGATATTATATCGCAACAACGCACTATCGAGAATATTTGAAGATGCACTCATTAAAGAAGGAATGCCATATAAAATTTATGGCGGTATTAGCTTTTATGAAAGAAAAGAAATTAAAGATGCGATTGCATACATTCGCGTCATCCTTGATCCAATAGAAAATTTTTATTTAAAAAGAATCATTAATGTACCCAGAAGAGGAATTGGGTTAACGACCTTAGATAAATTAGAACAATACGCGAAAATCAACTCACTTTCAATGTTCGATGCCATTGATTCTGCGCCAATAACAGGCAAATCTAAACAAGCGCTTATTGACTTTAAAGAAACCATTGAATCGATACAACAACAGATCCAAGAACTCACACATCTAGATGAATTCCTTGCGGCCGTTTTAGACATTTCTGGATATTTAGATATGTTAAAAGCAGATCATGATGAAACATCGGAAGATCGCATTGCAAACTTAAAAGAATTAGTAACAGTATTTAAAAGAAGTGAACATTTTTACGAAGGAAACATGAAACAAAAAGTTCAACAACTACTTGATCAAATTGCTTTATATACAAGTGTTGATAAAACATCAGATGATGACGCCATCATTTTAAGTACCATTCATCAAGTGAAAGGTTTAGAATTCAAAGCAGTTTTTATGGTTGTCATGGAAGAATCTATTTTCCCTTCAGACTTTAGTTTAAGCGATCCAAGAGAATTAGAAGAAGAGAGACGTGTGTGCTATGTTGGTGTGACACGTGCTAAAAGATATTTATACATTTCTCACGCACAAAGGCGAATGGTGTACGGTCAATTCAAACT
>CAZYNC010000006.1:10063-17360 GCA_964648785.1 uncultured Acholeplasmataceae bacterium | reverse complement strand
CAATATTAGGACTTACCTTTTCTAGAGAAGCAGCAACTCAAATGAAAAACAGACTCAATCATGATAGCGTCATGATTTCAACGTTTCATAGTTTTTGTTTTCAATTCATAAAAGATAAAGACATCTTTAATCAAATCTATCCATTCCATCAAGAACTCATATTAAACATAAGTTTATTCAAGAATCAGTTAAGAAAAAAACCTTTAGGATTCAAAAAATATCAAGCATATTTAAATAAACACGGCTTAATTGATTACGACGACATGCTTATACTATTTCTTCAACGTCATATCAACTTAAACTATGAACATATTTTAATTGATGAGTTTCAAGATACGAACTACTTACAAATGCAAGTACTCATCAAACTTATAGGACCTAAGACGCATGTGTTTGTTGTGGGTGATCCAGATCAAAGCATTTATCGTTTTAGAGGGGCAATGCCAAGCGTCATACATCATTACATCATCTATTTTAAAGCTAAAGTACTTACATTAAATCAAAATTACCGCTCAGATATCTCGATATTAGAAGTCGCGAATCAATTAATTCAACACAATCAAACACGTTTAGAGAAAGATCTCATCAGTACATCGCCTCTATTAGGAAAAGTTGCTATCCTTATGCTGGACAGTCATCAATATACAAACACCATCATAGACATGATTCAAACATCTCAATATCAAAGCTATGCGATCTTATCAAGAACGCATCAAGCTCTTTATGACATAAAAATAGATGTACACGAGCATGTATCATTATTTAAGAGAGATAAAGTCTCAATCTTAACCCTGCACGAGTCAAAAGGCTTAGAATTTGATGTCGTCTTTATCATTGGAATTGACAGTCATGTCTTACCACATTACTTATCTACGTCAAAAGAAAGCATCGAAGAAGAAAGACGACTTTTTTATGTTGGTATCACGCGTGCGAAACACGAATTATACTTCATACATAGCAATAACATGCAAGAAAAACATAAAAATGTAAAACTATCACGATTCATATATGAAATCAGTGAAAACAAGCAATTTAAAGCAATAAAATGATATAATAATCTGTAGGTGATTATATGGATATTAAATCAAAAATTGAACATTTAAGACATCAAATAGAGGAAGCAAACATTGCATATCATACACTGGATCAACCAGTGATTTCTGATTATACCTATGACGTGATGTTAAAAGAACTCATTCAATTAGAAACGGATTATCCAGAATATGCAGATCCTACTTCACCAACGCAAAAAATAGGTGGTTACACACTAGATAAGTTTGAAAAAGTGACGCATACAGTACCGATGATGTCACTTTCAAACATCTTCAATCAAGAAGAGTTAAATAAATTCATTGAACGTATTGAAACGATGACAACAACACGTTATGTTGCTGAATTAAAAATTGATGGCTTAGCCGTTTCATTGACATATGTTGATGGGATTTTTACAAAAGCTGCAACGCGAGGAAATGGCCTAATAGGAGAAGATATTTCCCATAACGTTAAAACGATTAAATCGTTACCGTTAAAACTTAAAGAACCACTTACAATTGAAGTTCGTGGTGAAATCTTTATGCCTCACAAAAGTTTTGAAAAACTCAATGAATTACGCGCAAAAAACGAAGAACCTTTGTTTGCAAACCCAAGAAATGCAGCTGCAGGAACAATGAGACAGTTAGACAGTCAAATTGTTGCTGATAGAGCACTTGATATGTTTGTCTATGCAATCGTAGAACCTCTTCAATATACAAAAACCCACATGGAAGCTTTAGAGCTATTAAAAAAACTTGGCTTTAAAGTGAATCCACATGCAACGATGATAGAGAATCCATTACAAGCATGGAATGTCATTCAACACTTTGATGAATTAAGAAAAACACTACCCTATGATACAGATGGTGCTGTCATCAAAGTAAATGATTATTCGCTATATGATCTTATTGGTTATACAGCGAAATCACCAAAATGGGCAACTGCATATAAATTTCAAGCAGAAATAGTGGAAACTCAAATTAAGAGTATTACATTTCAAGTCGGCAGAACAGGTGTTATAACCCCTGTAGCAGAATTTGAACCCGTTATAGTTTCAGGTACAACAGTGTCACGTGCAACACTCCATAATGAAGACTATATTCAATTAAAAGATATCCGCATTGGTGATACTGTTCGTATCCATAAAGCAGGAGAAATCATACCAGAAGTTATTGATGTTGTTTTAAGTGAAAGAAAAGACCAGCAACCATTTAACATGATTGAATCATGTCCTGTATGTGGTGCAGCTCTTGTACGACTAGAGGGAGAAGCAGATCATTTTTGTACAAACGATCAATGTGAAGCAAAACAAATCGGACAACTTATTCATTTTTCATCAAGAGTTGCCATGGACATTGACTCTCTTGGTGAAAAAGTCGTTGAGACACTGTATGAAAAAGGCTATATAAAAACAATCACAGATATTTATCAACTTCACGAACACCAAGAAGCGTTAAAACAATTACCGGGATTTGGAGATAAAAAAGTTGATAAGTTGTTAGATGCGATCGAACAAAGTAAGCATCAACCTTTTCATAAAGTATTGTTTGGATTAGGGATAAAACACATAGGGGCAAAAGTTGCAAAAATATTGGTTAATTATTTTAAAACGATCGATGCCATGATAGAAGCACATATAGAAGAGATTCAAAATATTCACGAAATTGGACCTGAAATTGCAAACAGTATCTTTCAATATTTAAAACAAGATAAACATATAGCCGAAATTCAAGCATTAAAAGAATATGGTCTATGTTTCGAAGTTGAAGCTACAACCATAAAAGAACACGCTTTTAATGGAAAAACCTTCGTATTAACGGGTAAACTTGAATCTTTTTCAAGAGATCAAGCTTCTGAAATAATTGAATCACTAGGCGGGAAAGTGACATCATCGGTATCCAAACAGACAGATTATGTACTTGCAGGTTCTGATGCAGGATCAAAACTCAAAAAAGCTGAAACATTAGGTGTGAAGATACTTGATGAAAAAACATTTAAGGATATGATACATGAATGACCAATGGATAAAAGTTAGAGGCGCTAGAGAAAACAATTTAAAATCGGTTAATATCGATATTCCTAAAAACAAACTCGTTGTCATGACGGGTTTATCAGGTTCAGGAAAATCTTCGCTTGCTTTTGATACGCTGTATCAAGAAGGACAAAGACGTTACATGGAATCACTATCTGCGTATGCAAGACAATTTTTAGGTAATTTTGAGAAGCCAGACGTTGATCAAATTGAAGGACTTAGTCCTTCAGTATCAATTGACCAAAGAACAACCTCCAACAATCCAAGATCCACAGTTGGAACCGTTACTGAAATTTATGATTATTTAAGACTGCTTTACGCAAGAGTAGGAACACCGTATTGCCCTGGTAGCAATGAACCCTTACAAAGACAAAGTATCGAAGAAATGACAGAGCGTGTTTTAGCGTATCAAGATGCTAAAGTTCTTATTATGTCACCTGTTATCGAAAGACAAAAAGGGACTCATAAAAAGACCATAGAACAATGGATGAAAGACGGGTTTGTTCGTGCCTATGTCGATGGCGATATTGTAGAACTTGAAGATATCCATGACTTAGATAAAAATAAAAACCACGACATCTATGTTGTTGTCGATCGACTTGTCATTGAAGGTGACATTAGAAGTAGACTTTATGATGCGCTTGAACTTGCCGCAAAACTCGCTTCAGGAAGAACCATTGTAGATGTGAATGGACAACATATCCATTTCTCTCAAAACTATAGTTGTAAAGATTCAACATTTACTGTCCCTGTGTTAGAACCAAGGTTATTTTCTTTTAACACTCCAATTGGTGCATGTCCAGTATGTAATGGTCTTGGTCAAAAACTTGAAGTTTCAGAGATGTATGTTGTTGACGAATCAAAAGCGATTCTAGATGGTGGGATTATCCCATATAAAAACAATGATGATGATAACTTATATTCTCAGATGCTTGCTACTGTATGCGAACACCACGATATACCACTCAATAAACCTATGAGTGAATTAACACAAGCTCAAAGAGATATCATTCTGTATGGATCTAGTGATAAAATACATTTTAAACTTATTTCTTCCTCTGGAAGAAAACATGAAAAAAAAGAAGCGTTTGAAGGTGTTATTAACAATCTTACAAGACGCTACAGAGAGACAACGTCTGAATGGATTCGAGAATGGATTGAAAACTTCATGACGGATTCTACATGTCCATCTTGTCATGGCGCAAGACTCAATGAACAAGCACTATCCGTAAAAATCAATCAAAAAAACATCCATCAAGCAACGGATATGTCTATAGATGACATGATTGTTTTCTTTAGTACACTTGAACTATCAAAAGAAAAACAACAAATCGCAAGACTAGCAATTGCAGAGATCATTGCACGCCTTACCTTTTTAAAAGATGTTGGTTTGAATTATTTAACGTTATCTCGCTCTGCTGGAACATTATCTGGTGGTGAAGCCCAACGTATTAGACTCGCCACCCAAATTGGTTCTAAACTTACAGGCGTTTTATATGTGTTAGATGAACCTTCTATTGGACTTCATCAAAAAGATAACGATAAACTCATTAAAACACTTCAAAAAATGCGAGATTTAGGCAATACACTTGTCGTTGTTGAACATGACCATGATACAATGCTCGCCTCCGATTATCTCATTGATATAGGTCCTGGTGCGGGAAATTTTGGTGGAGAAGTGGTTGCTTTTGGTACACCTGAAGAAGTGATGAATCACGAATCAAGTTTAACTGGTCAATATTTAAAAAATGTCTTAAGTGTCCCATATCCTAAGAAAAGAAGAAAAGGAAATGGGAAAGATTTAATGGTCATTAATGCCCATGAAAATAACTTAAAAAATATTTCAGTCTCGTTTCCTATGTCTACTCTGACTGTTGTTACAGGTGTTTCAGGATCAGGGAAATCAACGCTTGTGAACTCCATTTTATTACGCGGACTCCAACAACACTACTATAAAATTAAAGAAACACCAGGAAAACATGATTTTATTGCTGGGTATGAACATATTGATAAAATTATTGATATTTCTCAATCACCAATAGGTCGTACACCAAGAAGTAACCCAGCGACGTATACGGGAGTTTTTGATGACATCAGAGATTTATACGCTCAAACAGTAGAAGCTAAGATGCGCGGTTATCAAAAAGGACGATTCTCATTTAACGTGAGAGGTGGTCGTTGTGAAGCTTGTGGTGGTGATGGCATGAAAAAAATCACCATGCATTTTTTACCTGATGTATATGTACCTTGTGAAGTGTGTCATGGAACAAGATATAACCATGAAACCTTACAAATCAAATTCAAAGGGAAACACATTGCAGATGTTTTAAACATGACGATTTCAGAAGCGTTAGCATTTTTTGATGCAATTCCTAAGATTCAATCAAAACTGCAAACACTTGTCGACGTTGGATTAGGATATATTTCATTGGGACAATCGGCAACAACCCTTTCAGGTGGTGAAGCCCAACGCGTTAAACTCGCAAGTGAGCTATATAAAAAGATCACTGAACAAACACTTTATATTTTAGATGAACCTACTACCGGGTTACACACAGACGATGTTAAAAGACTTGTTGAAGTGTTACACCGTATTGTTGATCAAGGTGCAACTATGGTTGTGATTGAACACAATTTAGATGTCATCAAGAATGCAGACCACGTCATCGATTTAGGACCTGATGGAGGAGATGCTGGTGGAGAAGTTGTTGCACTTGGAACACCCGAACAAGTTGCTAAAGTAAAAAAATCGTATACTGGTCAATATTTAGCTCATGTGCTAAAGACTTAAAGGATAATCTTTGGTATAATGATTTTATGAAATTGAAACTTAAACAGACAAAAAAAATACTACTGACACTCACATTTTATTTTCACCAACAACTTTGGATTCATTTGATTCTATTATTTCTAGCGAATACACTTATGTTGATGGGTTTATCAGGAATATTTGAATCCCTTCAATTAGAAGTATTTCAAACTAGCATTATACATTTAATTGGATTAGCACTTTTTTTAACAGTATTTGAGCACCTTATCAAAACCTTTGTTTCAGCTCAAATGCTTCAAATCATCATGGGATCATTCGGGATGGGATCTGCAATTATTATTATATTGTTAACAGCGATCTATGACAGCATCATACTTGATTTTAGAATTCTTTCCTCAGAAGGATTGATCGGGTTTTCGTTTCTGTTCATCATACTAAGATTTTATATGAGAAAAATCATTGTAGTTAGATTTCCCATGCGTAAACAACAACCACTAAAAGGAATAAAAAAATGAGTCATATACGTGTAAGTGACCTTGTTCGTGATTTAAATTTAGAAATTTTAAATGGCGAAGGTGCATTAGATAAAAAAATAGAGAGTGATTTACTCGCAAGACCTGGTGTTGAACTTGCAGGGTTTTTTGATTTTTATGACCCGTTAAGAATTGTGTTATTTGGATCAAAAGAAGCGAGTTTCTTACAGCTTTTTGATGAAGTGACGATGCGCCAACGCGTTGAAACATTATTTAAAAAGAATCCACCTTGCATGATTTTTTCTAGAAATGTCTATATCCATGAAATGTTTTATGAATTTGGACACACGTATAATGTTGCAATACTACGTTCATCACACAGAACAACAGCACTGGCAAGTTTACTTTATAATTTCTTGCATGCAAATTTAGCTCCTAGAAAAACGGTTCATGGAGTTCTTGTTGATATCCATGGATTAGGAACACTCATCACCGGAAAATCAGGGATTGGTAAAAGTGAGACGGCATTAGAACTCATTAAAAGAGGACATTTGCTTGTTGCTGATGATCGCGTTGATTTATATGAGGCATCAGCTGGATCGATTATCGGGTATGCACCTGATATTACAAAAAAACTCATTGAAGTGCGTGGAATAGGTATTGTTAATGTTGTTGAAATGTTTGGAGCAGGGGCATTTAGAGAAGACAAAAAAATTAGACTTGTTGTTGAACTTGAAGCTTGGAATGAAGAGAAACATTATGATCGTTTAGGTGTTGAAACAGAATACGTTCGATATTTTGAAACAGAACTTCCAAAAATTACAATTCCAGTATTACCAGGTCGAAACGTTGCAACGTTAGTTGAGTCAGCTGCTGACAATATGAAACTTAAATACTTAGGGTATGATGCAGCAAAAAACTTTGTTGACACTATTAACAAAAAAGCAAAAGGAGAATGAAATGAAAGAACTACAAGCATTTCTTGTCAAA
>CAZYNC010000006.1:0-9963 GCA_964648785.1 uncultured Acholeplasmataceae bacterium | reverse complement strand
TGGGGAAACTTTATGAACCAAGAAGCTTATGGTCCCATTATAGAATCTCAATTTATTTTAAATATACTGCCTGCATTTATTAAAGATCAAATGTTTATTGCAGGAAACTACCATCATCCGACCTTTTTATATGAAGGAATTTGGAACCTAATAGGACTTATCATCCTCATTAACATTAGACGTAAGAAACTATTAAAAATAGGGGATGTCTTTGCATTATATTTAATGTGGTATGGACTTGGTAGAGGTGCCATTATAGAACCACTAAGAACGGGCGGCGCAGAATTTGATGCTCTACGTGTCTTTGGATTACCTGTCAACATTTATTTATCGCTCATTTTATTTTTAGGTGGTGGCGCTCTATTAATGTATGTAAAAAACAAAAAATTACCTAATCTACCTTATTACAACGAAGTTGGTCAACATGATTAAACTTGTTTTATTTGACTTGGATGGAACGTTATTAAAGTCTACTGAAATTATCATGGATGCTTTTGTTATTACGTTTGAGAAATATTTTAAAGATATCATATTAGATGAAAAAACATTGACGTCTTTTTTGGGACATACGTTATTTGAGACGTTTGGACTTTATATAAGAGAAGATCAAAGCATGGATGAACTCGTAAGTTTTTACAGACAAACCTCTGAAAAACTCATGCAAGATGTTCAAGCATATCCACATGCAAAAGAATTGATGGAACGCCTTCAACAAAAAGGGATTCATATAGGTGTTGTAACATCAAAAATGAATCACGTTGCAAGAGAACATCTAACACTCATTGGACTTAACGAGTATGTAACGCATCTTGTAGGTTATGAAGATGTTGAAAAACATAAACCAGATAAAGAGCCAATTCTAAAAGGTCTAGCGCTTTATGGGATGAAACCTGAAGAAGCTGTGTATGTTGGCGATCATGAAAACGATATGGTTGCAGCAAAATCAGCTGGTGTCATGAGCTGTGCAGTCAGTTATAGTCATCGATTAAAAGAGATGCTTGCTGTGATGCCAGATTATGTCGTAGATGATTTATTACAAATAGAAGATATTATTTAGGAGAAAAACATATGTATGATGTATTAGTCATTGGTGCAGGCCCAGCCGGTGTTACTGCAAGTATTTATACAAAACGTGCAAATTTAAAGGTTGCTGTATTTGAAGGAAATGTCCCTGGTGGACAACTTGTGAACTACAGTGAAATTGAAAACTATCCAGGTGTGACATCATTTAGTTCCATTGAACTTGCAACCGATATGATTGAACACATGAGTAAATTAGACATCGAAGTGAAGTACGAAAAAGTCACGAAACTAGAAGATCATGGTACGTATAAAACGGTAATGACAGATTTTGGTTCATATGATACAAAAGCAGTGATTATTGCAACCGGAAATGTTCCAAGAAGATTAGGTGTTGAGAATGAAGATCAACTTGCGTATAACGGTATAAGTTGGTGCGCGATTTGTGACGGTCCTATTTATCGAGATAAAGATGTTGTTGTCGTTGGTGGAGGTAACTCAGCCGTTGAAGAAGGATACTATTTATCAACATTTGCCAAATCTGTGACCGTGATTCAAAATTTAGATAGATTGACAGCTGAAGCTAAAGCCAATGAAAAACTCATCCAACAACCGAATGTTAAAGTCTATTATGAAACACTTGTTGATAAGTTTTTAAAAGATGATAAAGGTTTAACAGGTGTTGTTGCAAAAGATAAAGAAGGACATACATTTGACATTCAAGCAGATGGCGTCTTTGAATATGTAGGGATGATTCCAGTGACAGATTTCGTCAAACATTTAGGGATTACAACGCCTTATGGTTACGTGACTGTTAATGAAAAAATGGAAACAAAAATTCCTGGTATTTTATCATGTGGCGATGTTAATGATAAACAAATACGGCAAGTTGTGACAGCAGCCGGTGATGGTGCTGTTGCAGCTCAAAACGCTTTAAAATATTTGGAGTCACTGCACTAAATGTCTTTTACCAAACTTGTCAAAGAAGAACTTGTAACAATACCTGTTGAAACATCTGAACAACTTGCAGAGTTTGCAGCTTTTTTGCACATGAATGGTGACATTACAAAAAGAGATCAAAAACTAATTTTAATGTTTAAAACCAATAGTCCTACAGTAGCAAAAAGGTTTCTACAACTTGCGAGAACGTTATACCAAGCAGAAACAACATTGTTAAAAAAACAACAACAAAAACTAACAAAAAAACCTCAAATCGTTATTGAAATTGATTCAAGAGTAAAAGACATACTATCAGAAATTAAATTACTTGAGCCTCTTTTTGAAACCTCTGATGTGTTATTACCTTCAGAAAGTACAAAGCTTGCCTTTTTAAGAGCAGCTTTCTTATCAAGTGGGTCTGTTAATGATCCTAAGACTGCCCAATATCATTTAGAAATGAGTCACGAAAGAGATGATCTTTCTGTCCTTATTCAAAGTTTTATGAATTATTTTGAACTCAATGCAAAAATCATTAAAAGAAGACATCATCATGTCGTCTATTTAAAAGATGCAGAGCATATTTCAGAATTCATGATGCGTATTGGTGCTCAAAACTCTGTTTTTAAATTTGAAGATGCTAGAATCAAGCGTGATTTTAATAATTCAATTAACCGAGTGATGAACTGTGAAATCGCGAATGAAAAAAAAGTTTATGAAGCCGCTTCAAAAATAATTGATGAAATTACCTTTATTTCAAGTTATAATATACTTATCGATGAGAAAATCAAACGTGTGATGGATTTACGGGTTTTATATCCAGATTCTAATTTAAGAGAGCTCACAGAACAATATGAGGCACTCTATCATGAACCCATATCCAAGTCAGGTTTGAATCACAGATTTGCAAAAATAAAACACATTGCGCAAGCATTAAGGGAGGGATCACCCCTATGATTAAAGGTGTTGGTATCGATTTAGTCGAACTTGAAAGAATTAAAGAATTGCTTTCAGACCGTTTTATTGAACGCATTTTATCAGAAAAAGAAATGAAAGAATATCAAAATCTCGCCCACGAACAAGTCAAATTAGAATTTATTGGTGGACGTTTTGCAGCAAAAGAAGCCATTTTTAAAGCGGTTGCTGTAGGTCCAGGAAACACGAACTATAAAGATTTTTCAATCTTACATGAACCATCAGGCAGACCTTATGTAGAAGCCACTTTCTTTACTGAAAAGGATATTGTGAATGTATCTATTACCCACACAGACAGCTATGCTGCAGCATTTGTTGTTATAGAGACGAAGGAGTAAGTATGAGTCAATCAGCAAACATGAAAAAACAAGGCGCTAAAGACAAAAGTATGAGAGAAAGACCACTTTCAAAAGGTGAACTCTTACTCATGCGTATTGGTGTTGCGGTTATATTAATAACGGTTGCGATTATTGTCACGATTGTTGTCATTGCAACACTTGATAATGAAGAAGAAACAATGTTGCCTTTAGAAAATTATACACACATTGTATCAAGTGACATGAACTACATTATAGGTAGAAATGAAATTGATACGTATGGTGATTTTACATACTTTCTCACCGATGATGAAACAGATCGTCTTATCTATGATATACTCATGAGCTCAGATGCAGAGAATCCACTTTATATTTTATTGTATCGTTCTGGTGATTTAGAAGAGGCTTTACTGACGTTTTTTACCGACAATGAAGAGACACTTTTACTTGAAAATGTATTATTGTTAGATCTAGATGACCCTCAAAATGCTGACTTATTCTCACTTCAGTCTGTTCAATCATTAGGCGTTCCACAATCTTCACCTCAATCCCTCATTACCTTTTATGTAGACTATAACGAAACAAAAGAGAGTTACTTTGATACCGTTTGGTCAGATATAACCAACATTTTAAAAAGTTTAGAAAATTTAGTATAAAAAAGGCATAGCCTTTTTTATTTAGGAGAAAGCATGAATCCAGTCATTATCAAACAAATTAAAGATGCAACGAACATTTCAGAAAAACAAATTCAAACCGTACTAGCCTTATTAGATGAAGGTAATACGATTCCTTTTATTTCAAGGTATCGTAAAGAAGTCACAGGTGGTTTAGACGAGGAACAAATTTTTTCTATTCATCAAACGTGGTCGTATCAAAAAAACTTATTTGAAAGAAAAGAAGATGTTATCCGCTTAATTGATGAAAAAGGCATGTTAACAGAGGAATTAAAACAATCCATCATACAAGCTGAAAAACTTGTTGATGTTGAAGATATTTACCGTCCCTTTAAAGAAAAGAAAAAAACAAAAGCCACTGAAGCAATCGCAAAAGGACTTCAAGGTCTTTCTAATTTCTTGATGTTTTTAAGTGAAACGGATCCTAAAAAAGAAGCAGAACAATACTTAAATGATGAGGTAAAATCTGTTGAAGAAGCGCTAGAAGGTGCGATGCATATTTTATCAGAATTTATTTCTGATGATGCAGACTATAGAAAAGCGCTTCGTGATATGATGCGTGATGGCGTGATTTCTTCATCACTAAAAAAAGGTGCTGAAGATGAACGTCAAACTTACGCGATGTATTACGACTATCAAGAAAAGATCCACAATATTAAACCACATCGTGTCCTTGCTTTAAATAGAGGGGAATCAGAAAAAATATTAAACGTGAAAATTGAAGCAGATAAAGCATTCATGTCTCAACATATCGAATCATCACTTATGAAACATTCTGAATCTCCATCTGCTTTTTATATCAAACTTGCGATCGACGATAGTATTAAAAGACTCATCTATCCATCGTTAGAACGAGAAATTCGGTCTGAATTATCTGAGATTGCAGAAGATCAAGCGATTGAAGTATTTGCAGAAAACTTAACGAAGCTATTACTTCAACCTCCTTTAAAAGGAAAAATGATATTAGGGATTGACCCTGCTTTTAGAACTGGTTGTAAATTATCGGTTGTAGATCAAACCGGAAACGTCTTAACAAAAGGGGTTATTTATCCTCACGAAAAATCAAAAGGTAGTGTTGCAGACGACAAAGACATTGATAAGTCTAAATCAACGCTTTTCCAGATGATTAAAAAATATCAGATCGAACTCATTGCAATTGGAAATGGTACCGCATCAAGAGAAACAGAGAGTTTTGTCTCTCAATTAATAAAAGAATTTAGTTTACCGGTGAATTATGTCATTGTGAATGAAGCAGGTGCATCTGTTTATTCAGCAAGTGAACTAGCTAGAGAAGAGTTTCCAGATTTTAGTGTAGAAGAACGTTCAGCAGCTTCTATTGCAAGACGACTTCAAGATCCACTATCTGAACTTGTGAAAATTGACCCTAAATCCATTGGTGTAGGTCAATATCAACATGATGTCACCCCTAAAAAATTAAATGAAACCTTGAACTTTGTTGTCACACAAGCCGTGAACCAAGTTGGTGTTAACTTAAACACAGCATCTAAGTCACTTCTCATGTACGTGTCAGGACTTAATAAATCAAGTGCAGAAAACATTGTGTCGTATCGTCAACAAATAGGACGTTTTCAAAATAGAAAAGATATTTTAAGTGTTCCTAAACTTGGTAAAAAAACATTTGAACAAGCGGTTGGTTTTCTTCGAATTCCTGATAGCGATGAAGCACTTGACATGACATCAATTCACCCAGAATCTTATGATAAAGCAAAATCGATTATGAAGATTTATGGTATTACGGGTGATATGTTTGGAAAAGAAGAAGTTAAATTAATCGTTAAAGACATTGATAAATCAAGACTGATGCGGGATCTTAATATTGATATGTATACATTATCGGATATTTTAGATGCATTTGTAGCACCTCTAAGAGATCCAAGAGATCAATTTGCGCAACCTATTTTACGTCAAGATATCTTAAAACTTGAAGATTTAACAATCGGTATGGAACTTGAGGGTACGGTAAGAAACGTTGTTGATTTTGGTGCATTTATTGATATTGGTTTAAAAGAAGATGGCTTATGTCACATTTCTAAACTCGCAAAGCGATTCATTAAACATCCTAAAGATGTCGTTGCAGTTGGGGATATTGTAAAAGTGTACGTAATTAATATTGATTTAAATAGAGGCAAAGTCGGATTATCCATGATTAAAGAATCATAAAAAAAGGCACGCTATATGCGTGCCTTTATGTTTATACGTTGTATGTTGTTGATGATGTATTTCCACCACGACCGGTCCAGTTCGTGTGGAAGAATTCGCCTCTTTTTTTATCTGTTCTTTCGTATGTGTGCGCACCAAAGAAATCACGTTGAGCCTGAAGTAAATTTGCAGGGAGTTTTTCTGTTGTATACCCATCAAAATAAGCGAGTGCAGATGACATTGCAGGTACTGGAATGCCATTTAAAATCGCATGTGATAATGTCACCCTTAAGTCAGGGATGATGGATGTCATGGTTGATTTAAAGTAATCATCTAAGAGTAAGTTATTTAAAGCTGGATTTTTGTCAAAAGCAGCTTTAATCTTATCTAAAAACACAGATCGAATAATACATCCACCACGCCACATGAGCGCGATGCCACCATAATTTAAATCCCACTTATACGTATGAGCTGCTTCTTTCATAAGGGCATAACCTTGTGTATAAGATAAAATTTTTGCAGCATATAAAGCATGTTTTAAGTGCTCTAAAAATAAAGTCTTATCACCTTCAAAAGGTTTTATGTCTTTTGGATAGACTTTAGAAGCTTCTACACGTTCATCTTTTAACGCAGATAAAAATCTAGAAAATACAGATTCAGCAATAAGTGTTAGTGGAACACCATACTCTAATGCAGCATTTGCGGTCCATTTACCAGTACCTTTTTGACCAGCTGTATCTAAAATAACGTCAATTAAATGTTGTCCATGTTCATCTTTATAAGATAGAATTTGATAGGTAATTTCAATTAAGTAACTATCTAAAACGCCTTGATTCCATGTTTTAAAGGTTTCTGACATTTCATCATTCGACATCTTTAAGTAATCTTTCATGATATGATACGCTTCTGTTATAAGTTGAATATCGCCATATTCAATGCCGTTATGGACCATTTTCACAAAGTGACCTGCACCATCTTCTCCAACCCAGTCACAGCATACACTACCATCTTCAACTTTCGCTGCAATGCCTTGTAATATAGGTTTCACGATTGGCCAAGCTTCTTTAGAACCACCAGGCATAATAGAAGGTCCAGTGAGAGCGCCTTCTTCACCACCTGACACACCTGTTCCAATAAAGTGAAGTCCTTTTTCTTTTAAATACTGTGTACGTCTTGTTGTATCGTGATATAACGAGTTTCCACCATCAATGATGACATCCCCTTGATCAAGAAGTGGGATAAGTTGTTCGATGACTTGATCTACTGGGTTACCAGCTTTAATCATGAGCATTACTTTTCTAGGTTTTTTAAGCATCGATATTAAGGTTTTAACATCATCTGTTCCACCAATAGGTAAACCTTTAGCACGACCGTTTAAAAACGTATTGACGGTATCTATTTTTCTTGAATTTACAGCGACAGAAAAACCTTTAGACGCCATATTTAATGCAAGGTTTTCTCCCATGACTGCTATTCCAATTAATCCAATATCATATAACATGACTTTATTACCTCATTTACATTAGATATATACGTTAACATTGTATATGTATTTAGCAAATGAGTCAAGGCAAAGAAGTTTACTTAATATGTTGACACAAAGCAAAAAATGATATATTCTATTATAGCGTTGTGGAGTAGTACTCAAGTGGTGAAGAGGACGGTTTGCTAAACCGTTAGGTCGGGTAACCGGCGCGAGGGTTCAAATCCCTCCTGCTCCGCCAGTCGGGGCCCGTTGGAGAAATGGTTAACTCACATGCCTTTCACGCATGCATTCACGGGTTCGAATCCCGTACGGGTCACCAAATAAGACAGTGATAAAGTCAACCATAGGGTTGGCTTTTTTCTTTCATCACTAATTCTGATATGGATTATAGTATAATGATTAAGGCTTCAGAATTATAAAATTAAAAATAGCCATATTTGAAAGAGGTTTTTTCATGATTACAGTCTCAAATTTAAGTTTAGTCTTTTCAGATAAAAAATTATTTGAAGACGTGAACATCAAATTCACCAAAGGAAATTGTTATGGTGTGATTGGTGCTAACGGCGCAGGAAAATCTACATTTTTAAAAATATTATCAGGTTTAAGAGAACCTAGTAAAGGTTCAGTGATCATCGATAAAGATAAAAGGCTTGCTGTATTAAGCCAAGATCAAAACGCTTTTGATGATTTTACCGTGATTCAAACCGTCATGATGGGACATAAAACTTTATTTGAAATTATGCAACAAAAAGAAGTCCTATACGCCAAAGAAACCATTACAGATGAAGAAGGCTATTTACTTTCTGAACTAGAAACAACTTTTGCAGAAATGAATGGTTGGGAAGCAGAATCAGATGCTGAAAAACTATTAAATGGACTTCGTGTACCACAATCAGATTTTAATAAAAGAATGGCATCTGTTTCTCCAAAAAATAAAGTGAAAATTCTTCTTGCACAGGCACTTTTTGGAAATCCTGATATTTTACTACTCGATGAGCCAACCAACAATTTAGATTTTGATGCGATTAATTGGTTAGAAAAGTTTTTAATTGATTATGATAATACCGTCATTACGGTATCTCATGATCGTCACTTTTTAAATAATGTTTGTACGCACATGGTGGATATTGATTATTATCAAGTGAAATTGTTTGCTGGAAACTATGATTTTTGGTTAGAATCTTCTCAACTCATTCAAAAATTAATGGCAGATAAAAACAAGAAAAAAGAAGATCAAATCGCTGAACTCAAAGCATTTATCGCAAGATTTAGCGCTAACTTATCAAAATCTTCTCAAGCGACATCAAGAAAGAAATCACTAGAAAAAATTGAACTAGATGAGATTGTACCATCTTCGAGAAAATATCCTTTTATCGGATTTGATATAGAAAAACAACTCGGGAAAGATGTCTTAGAAGTAGAAAACTTAAGTTATGAAACAAACGGACAATCTTTATTTAAAAACGTTAGTTTTTCTATGAATAATGGGGATAAAGTTGCTTTAATTGGAGACAATGACTTAGCCAATACTGCACTTATTAAAATACTTGCTGGAGAATTAGAACCAACTTCAGGTACAATCAAATGGGGACAAACCGTTAGAACAGCGCACTTACCAAGTGAAAATAATGCATTCTTTGATAAAAAAACAGATAATTTAATTGAATGGATAAGACCATATTCGAAAGAACCAGCAGAATCTTACTTAAGGGGATTTTTAGGCCGCATGCTATTTAGTGGTGATCAAGCACTCAAAGAAGTGAGACATTTATCCGGGGGAGAACGCATGCGTTGTATGTATTCTAAACTCATGCTTTCACAAGCTAACACTTTACTGATTGACCAGCCAACTAATCACCTAGACTTAGAATCGATACAAGCTGTCAATAAAGGATTTGAAGAATACAAAGGCGCGATGCTCATCGCCTCACATGACCACACATTACTTCAATCTGTTTGTAATAAGATTGTTGAATTAGGAAATCAAGGTAGTATCATGTATGAAGGTAAACTGGATGAATACTTAGATCTTGAAGAATTAAAGTCTAAAAGAGCTGGATTAAACAAATAAAAAAACAACACGATGGTGTTGTTTTTATTTTTCTACTTGTGCAATAAAGGTTTTGACAAAAACAGGTAAATCTTTCGGTGTTCTTGATGTGACAATATGACCATCTACAACAACAGCTTCATCAACATAGGTTGCTCCTGCATGAATAATATCATCTTTAATAGAGAAAAAGCACGTCATCTTTTTTCCTTTTAAATCACATGCAGATGCCATCAGCCAAGCACCATGGCAAATAGCTGCCATCGGTTTTTTAAGTTGATCCATTTTTTTGGCAAAATTAACAATGTCTTCAGAACGTCTCATGTAATCGGGTGAAAACCCACC
>CAZYNC010000005.1:15520-24103 GCA_964648785.1 uncultured Acholeplasmataceae bacterium | reverse complement strand
CATGGATTTCTTCAATAGAAGCAATGTCTTTAATCATATATATAATCTCCTTTAAGACGTATCATCTATGTTATAATAACATTAAGAACGAAGGAGTTTCAATGATAAACGTACATAATGTGACATTTTCATACAATGGCCAAGATGAGGCGATTAAAAACGTCTCTTTTTCAATTAAAAAAGGAAGTTTTATTTCCATTGTTGGTCATAATGGAAGTGGTAAGTCAACACTCGCAAAACTATTAGTAGGATTATTAAAACCATCTGCTGGAACGATTGAGATTGATGGACTTACGCTGAATGAAGACAATCTCGTTGATATAAGAAAAAAAGTTGGCATTGTCTTTCAAAATCCTGACAATCAATTTGTAGGTGTAACGGTGAGACATGACATCGCCTTTGGGTTAGAAAACCAACAAGTTAGTGCAGATGAAATGGAACAAAAAGTAGAATATTATGCAGATTTAGTAGGGATGAAGGCATTATTAAAAAAAGAACCTCACCAATTATCTGGAGGACAAAAACAACGGGTTGCGATTGCATCAGCACTTGCGATGGAACAAGATGTGATTATTTTCGATGAAGCAACATCGATGTTAGACCCTAAAGGTGTGAAGGAAATCATGACAATCATTCATAAGATTCATCAAACATACCATAAAACGATCATCATGATTACACACGATTTAAGACTTGCAGCATATGCAGATCATATGCTTGTGATGAAAGATGGAACACTCATCAAAGAAGGTCAACCAAAAGATATTTATCAAGATGATTCAGTACTTTCATCAACGCAATTATTACTTCCTTTTGAATTAGAATTATTAAAACATGCAACACAATTAAACATGGATTCATCGATTGTTGAGGCTTTATGGGCATACAATTTAAAGAAGTAACGTTTCGTTACAAAGGATTTAAAACGGAATATCAAGCACTTGATTTTATAAACTTGGAAATAGCCTCTAAAGGCGAAATTATCGGTATTTGTGGCCATACTGGAAGTGGTAAATCAACACTTGTTCAACACATGAACGGTTTATTACAAGCTGACCAAGGTACTGTATCGGTATTTGATATCGTGTTACCAAGTAAAAAGAAAGTAAAGCTTAATACATTAAGACGTCGTGTAGGTCTTGTTTTTCAGTTTCCAGAATATCAACTATTTGAAGAGTCTATTTTAAAAGACGTTATGTTTGGTCCAAAAAACTTAAAAATGAAACAAGATGATATTGAACGCATTTCAAAAGAGGCTCTTTCATTTGTTGGTATTGATGCTACCTTATATGATCAATCTCCTTTTAGAATAAGCGGTGGTCAAATGAGACGTGTCGCGATTGCAGGTGTGCTTGCGATGCAACCAGATATTTTAATATTAGATGAACCAACTCGAGGGTTAGACCCAGTTGGACAAAAAGATTTAATGGAGATGTTATATCAAATCCACCAAGAAACACAGATGACAATGCTTATCATTTCTCACGATATGGATGTATTAGGCCAATATGCAACACGGATGCTTGTGATGAAAGAAGGAAAGAAAATATTTGATGGTTCTAAAGATGCATTGTTTTCAAGAGACGATTTTTTAGACATGAATTTAGATTATCCATCATCTTTAAAAGTATTAAAACACCTTCATCAAGAGATTTCCATCCCTTTTAAAATGCTATATACAATGCCTGAAGTCATTGCGTATTTAAAGGAATTTTCTCATGAATAATATGACGATAGGACAATATATTCCAGGACAATCATGGTTACATAAACTTGATCCAAGAGTCAAAATGTTATCCTTGATCTTACTACTTGTTAGTATCTTTTTAATTCCAATACAAGGATCAAGGATAGATTTAATCATCTTAGGATCGTATTTTATAGGCACGATGCTTTTAGTTGTATCTTCAGGGATTCCATTACTTAAAGTGCTTCAAGGATTAAGACCAATTTTATTTTTATTGACGTTTACCGTACTTATTCAAATATTACTCATACAACCAACACAACGTGTGCCTTTAAGTGATACGTATACATTTTACCTATCCTTATCGTCTATTGCTGCGATTATATTGTGGATTGTTTTTTATCAAGTGACAAAAAAATGGATAAAATTTAAAGTACTGTATTTTTTACTGAGTGTGATCGTTGTATTCGCACTTCAGTATGCACTTCCATTTGGTTCATTTTTCCAATATGATGTGACACTTTATGAAGAAACTGTTTTTAGAGCTTTGTTTATATTTTTTAGAATTGTCATTATCATTATGTTGACATCATTACTCACATTTACTACAATGACAACCGATATTAATGATGGACTAGAAGGCATACTATTTCCATTAAAATGGATAAAAGTCCCTGTTGATGTCTTAACGATGATGGTATCTTTAACACTTCGTTACATTCCAACATTACTCATTGAAACTGATAAAATCATGAAAGCTCAAGCATCGAGAGGTGTTGACTTTAAAGAAGCTTCACTTAAAGATAAAATTACACAAGTTATTTCGCTTTTAATACCAGTATTTGTCATCTCATTTAAACGCGCAGAAGACTTGGCAAACGCAATGGAAGTAAGAGGCTATGTGATTGGACAGAAACGTACAAAGATTGATGTCTTAAAAATTAAAACAAGTGATTATCTTGCATTCTTTGGTGTCATCAGTATTGTGTCATTCACTGTATACTTGGTGTTTTTTTCATGAGATACTTAATGTATTGCAGTTATGATGGTTCCAATTATTATGGTTTTCAATCCCAAGTCAATCATCTAGGTATTCAAGAAGTCATAGAAAAAGCGATTAAAAATATGACACAACAAAAAGTTAAGATTCATAGTGCAGGTAGAACGGATAAAGGCGTTCACGCTTATGAACAAGCTTTTCATGTTGATCTTACTGGTGATTTTAATCTCAATAACATGAAAATGGCTTTGAATAAAAGATTACCAGAAGACATTAGAATACTTAAAATAAAGATTGTAAACGATACTTTTCACGCACGTCATGATGCAAAAGCCAAAAAATATGTATACAAGCTCTCTAAAAAACCACTCAATGTGTTTGAATCTAAATATTATACCTACATTCCAAACTTAGATTTAGACATCATGAAACATGCTTCCACTTTGTTCATTGGAACCCATGACTTTAAAGGTTTTTGTGAGAAAGTTGTTGGAAAACCCACGATTAAAACGATATATGCTATTAATGTTGAAGAAACAAACAAAACCATCCAATTTACGTTTTTTGGGAATAGTTTTTTAAAGTATATGGTTAGATCTATGATGGGAACACTTATAGAGATAGGCCAACACAAAAAACAACCTGATGTGATCACTCGCAATTTATCTCAACCTGATCGAAGATTAGCTGGTAAAACTGCACCTTCAAAAGGTCTATATTTAAAGAAAATATACTATAAAAAAGTGTTATAATAGTGAAAAGGAGTACCCATGTTCATTACATTTGAAGGCGGAGAAGGTTCTGGTAAAACGACCATTATTGAACGTATCTCTGAGTATTTCAAAACTCAATATAACGTCTTAATTTCACGTGAACCGGGTGGATCTTTAATTGCGGAATCCATTAGAGACCTTGTTTTAGATCCAAAACATGTAGGGATGTCATATCAAGCAGAAGCACTTTTATATGCTGCATCTCGTGCTCAACATTTAGAAGATATTTTGATTCCTGCTATGGAAACGCATGATCTTATTTTGTGTGATCGTTATATAGATTCTTCATTTGCATATCAAGGACTCGCAAGAGGATTAGGGTTAGAATATGTAGAAAAAATCAATGATTATGCCATGCAACATTTACCAATCAAAACGTTTTATATTGATGTTTCTCCAGAAATTGGTTTATCTAGAATTAAAAATAGAGAAAAATTTGATAGATTAGATCAAGAAAAGTTAAGTTTTCATCACTTAGTGCGTCAAGCTTATCTTGATATTGCTTCAGTATATCCTCATCGTATTATCGTCATTGATGGTCATCAAAGTATTGAGGTCATCATTAAAGATATTATTAAGTTGATCGAAGGGTTATTTCATGACACCCGTTGAAATTTTGAAGCAAAGTCTTCATTTACAGCAACTTTCACACCTTTACTTACTTGTTGGCAGTCAAGGAGACAATCGTGATCAAACGATTTTAGAAATGGTTCAACTTCTAACTGACCAGCTAGGAAAATCAAAACACGAGTTAATTGAAAAACAAAAAGTAATGTGGGTTGAATCAGACACTCAAGTCATCAAAAAAGAACAAATTCAACAACTTTTTACGGAATTCTCTAAAACGTCACTCCAACATCAAAGGAAAGTATATGTGATTGAAGATGCTGAAAAGTTAAACACCGCTTCAGCAAATACATTACTTAAATTCATGGAAGAACCAGAATCAAAAACATCAGTAGGAATTTTAGTCGCAAGTAATCAACAAGCTTTACTCGATACGATTGTTTCTAGAAGCCACATACTGAAATTATCAGAGCCTTCCATAGACACACGCAAAAAGACTTTTCTCGAATTAGATATATCGCCTCTTGAGGCTGAGATATATGCAATTTTATATCACAATCAAGAAGATGTATTACACGCAAAAGAAGATCCAAGTATTCAAGAAATGATTGCATTATTTCATGACATTATAGAAGAAAGAAACAACAAACATTACGTTTATGATATGTATGAAAAAAGTATGTTTTTAGCAGATAAAGATATGCTTCATAGCTTTATGCAAATTCTATATCGATTTTTTGTTGATTTAAAAACAATAGAAGAACATCGCCACTTTACGTCATTGCATGAAACAATAGAGAGTCTTTCGTTAGACATCGATCAAGTTCAGTTAGATGAAGCAATTCAAATCGTTCAAGATTTTATGAAACAAGTTCGATATTTTGTTCAAACAGAACTTTTAAGAAGACATCTTCTCCACGTCATTAGAGATGTCATGAAACCACTAAGATAAAAAAAGCTATAAAGAGTTAGAAGTTGAAGATATGAAAACAAGACAATTACATGGTACACCTTATGAAGTCGTCGTTCAAAAACTCCATGCTTATAATTTAGATACCATTTTATTAGCAAACTTTGCTTCTACACGAATTAAAAAATCTAAAAGGATTGTTGATTTAGGTACTGGTAATGGTGTGTTAATGCTATATGTATCACTTTACACAGATGCGCATATGGTTGGGTATGATATTACCCCTGAGCTGATTGATATCGCCAATCAAAACATCAAACTGAATCATCTTCAACATCAAATAGAAGCCATAGAGAAAGATGTTACAACACTCACGATGATAGATTGTGACACCATTATTACCAATCCACCATACTTTAAATATGATTCAAAAACAAATGTCTCGACCCATGAATCTCGTACCATTGCCAGATTTGAAATCAGTATGACGATTGATACCATCTTAGCACTTAGTTCTAAATCACTTAAAACAAAACAATCGCTTTTGATGATTCATCGAAGTGATCGATTAGATGAAATTATGATAAAAGCTCAACACGTTCAGTTGACATTAAAAGAAGTTCAATTTATTCATCCTTATCAAGATAAACCATCAGAAGTGGTATTACTTCATTTTATCAAAGACGGAAAGCAAGCGTTAAAAGTATTACCACCTATGATTTTATACGATACAAAACATCAATTATCATCATCATTAAAAAAAATATATAAGGGGGTTTCAGATGTTACTGAGTACATTAAACCGTAAAGAAAAATTAAAATTTTTAGATCTGGCATTACATATGGTCATGGTTGATGGTGCACCTTCAACTCAAGAAACACGATTACTCAATATGATGCTAGCGGAAGTTGGCGAAAACATTGTGAACGAATATCAGTTTAATTTAAGTGACGCCTTAGAAGAAACCATTCAATTTTTTGACGTATTAGAGACAAAAACACAACGTATTGTATATTTAAATTTAATACGTATTTCTTTGTTTGAAAATTTTTATAATACTGCAGAACACGAGTTTTTAGAAAACATTCGCTCAAGATTTCATATAAAAGATGATATCAAGCATGAACTTATTAAGGCTGTATACCAAGAAAAAGACTTAAGAGAACATATTTCACACATCATTGATGGCACATGGAAAAGATAGAAAAAAATAGTCTTTATATTGTATCGACACCGATAGGGAATTTAGAAGATATTACATATAGAGCAGTTCATGTTTTAAAACATGTTGATTTGATCTTATGTGAAGACACGAGGGTTTCAAAAACCCTTTTTCGTTATTACGACATACAAACACCGTATCAAAGTTATCATGATCATTCAAGCGACAAAGACATTGAGGATATCATTGTTCGTTTACAACAAGGTGCATCTATCGCATTAATTTCAGATGCTGGTACACCACTGATATCTGATCCAGGATATGAACTCATTAAAAAAACATCTTTATATAACATACGATTAATTCCAATTGGTGGTTCTAGTGCCATCCTACATGCTCTAGTAGCAAGTCAATTACCTCCATATCCATTTTATTTTGGAGGTTTTTTCCCAAGAAAGCAATCAAAACAAGCGTCACTTTTGACATCTCTATTAGAACTAGAGGCAACATTGATTTTTTATGAAGCGCCTCTAAGAGTAAAAAACACACTTAGAATGATGTATCAAGTATTAGGAAATAGAAAAGTGACACTTGCAAGAGAACTAACAAAAAAATTCGAAACATTTTATTATACAAATTTAAACAATTTTGAAGCGATCGATATACAAGAAAAAGGCGAGTATGTTATACTTATTCATGGATTTGAGCAAGAAGAAAAAGCATTAGATAATTCCATTTTTTCTTACTATGATAATTTAATTAAACAAGGTATACCAAAAAATGACGCGATGAAAATGATTGCGAAAACATTCAAACAATCCAAAAATGCAGTCTATGCATATTTAAAGACAAAAGGAGACACTGATGACAAGTAAAACACCGTATTATATTTCAACTGCAATCGCATATGCATCAGCGATTCCTCATATTGGGAATGTATACGAAGCAATATTAGCAGATGCCATCGCAAGATTTAAACGTCTTGAAGGATATGATGTTTATTTTCAAACTGGTACAGATGAGCATGGACAAAAAATAGAATCTAAAGCTAATGAAAAAAATATACCACCTCAAGCGTACGTTGATCACATAAGTCAAGAAATTAGACGTATTTATGATCAAGTTGATATCTCATATGACCGATTTGTAAGAACAACAGATGATTTTCATAAACAAAGCGTACAATCGATTTTTGATCAACTTCTAAAAAAAGGTGATATTTACCTAGGAACCTATCAAGGTTGGTATTCAGTATCAGAGGAATCTTATATTCAAGAGAAAGATATTATTGATGGTAAAGGGCCTCAAGGAGACACTTTAGTGTGGATGGAAGAAGAAGTATACTTCTTTAAAATGTCTTTATATCAAGATAGACTCATCCAATATATCAATGATCATCCTGAGTTTATTGCACCTGAATCTAGAAAAAATGAAATGTTACAAAACTTCTTGTCAGAGCCATTACCCGATCTATCCGTATCAAGAACATCCTTTAAATGGGGAATACCTGTCATTGGCCATGATCAACACGTTGTTTATGTGTGGATGGATGCGCTGTCTAATTATATTACGGGTCTTTCATATCATCCAGATCACGCATCCAATGAGATGAACCAATATTGGCCAGCAGATGTACACTTAATTGGTAAAGACATTTTAAGATTTCATACAATTTATTGGCCAATCTTTTTAATGGCCTTAGGACTTCCACTACCAAAACAAGTGTTTGGACATCCATGGATATTGGTCAACAAAGGTAAAATGAGTAAATCTGTTGGTAACGTGATGTATGTAGATGATTTACTCAAGCATTTTAAAAAAGATGTCATTCGTTATTACGTTCTGCATGAAATACCTTATGCACAAGACGGAAATATGACCTATGAGCTCATCATTGAAAGAAATAATTCTGATTTAGCAAACACAATTGGCAATTTAGTCAATCGAAGTATTGGAATGGCACTCAAATATAGAGAAGGCCACATCACGTATCAAGCATCCTCATTAGAGGCATCCATCGAATTAAGAAATAAAGCATTAAGTGCGCTAAATGACATGAAAGCTTTTATGAATGACTTAAAAGTAGCAGATGCACTTGAAGTTGTTGTTGACTTAGCAAGACATGCTAATAAATATATTGATGTAACCGAACCATTTAAAATTTATAAAGATGATCAGCAGTCACCATTAATTGATGAAATCTTATATCATTTAATTGAAACTTCAAGATTTATTGGTGTGTTACTTCAACCTTTTATTCCAGAAACTGCGCATGCTATCTTAGAACAAATTAAGGCGACTAAAGAACAAAGCTTTGACTCCTTACAAACATTTGGGAATATCAAAGAAATTTTACTAGAAAAGCCACAAGTATTATTTGAGCGATTTGAATTAGATAAAAAGTTAGAGGAGATTATTGAATAATCCATGAAACAAGATTCCTTCATTTGGAACATAGAATTTAAACGTATTTTTGCAGTCAT
>CAZYNC010000005.1:9275-15420 GCA_964648785.1 uncultured Acholeplasmataceae bacterium | reverse complement strand
TGAAACAAGATTCCTTCATTTGGAACATAGAATTTAAACGTATTTTTGCAGTCATCTTTTTTACATTTGTGTATGCAATTGGTGTTGTTTGGTTTATTGAGGCATCTGTTGTTCCCTTATATACTGGTGGTGTATTAGGAATTGCACAACTTTTTAGAGACACACTTTTTGTAGTTTTTGATACCTCAACAGGTATCGCTTTTCTCGCAACAGTAAACCTCATCCTTAATATTCCAATTCTTATTTTAGGATGGAAAGGTGTTTCTCACAGATTTACCATTCACACCTTGATCTCCATTGTATTTCAAACCATCTTTTTGACATTAATTCCTCGTGTTGATTTTGGATTAAGTGAACAAGTCCATGTTTTTGCAGCATCAACACTTGGTGGATTACTCATTGGAATTGGTGCAGGTGGTGCATTACGATATGGTGCCTCAACAGGTGGTATTGATATTATTGCCCAATTTGTTTCACTTAAATCAGGAAAATCAGTTGGCTTTATTTCACTCATTGTCAATGTTGCAGTTGCCTTACTTGGAGGTATTATCATTGGTGGTCAAGTAGGTCCAGGTGGCGTGACCGTTGCAGGAGGTATCATTGTTTCTTATACACTTGTTAGAATTATTGCCTCAACGATAGGTCTTGATCTTATTCATACATCGTATCAACACATTTCAGTTCAAGTGATTAGTAATCATCACGAAGAAATTGCAGATCAAATTATCCATACAATTAGACGAGGTGTTACCTATTTAGAGGCACAAGGTGCGTATTCTAAATCAAATAAAATGATGATTTATGTCATCATTTCAAGGTATGAATTTGAAACATTATTCAAGTTAATCCAAAAAATTGACCCAAAAGCTTTCATAGTCACTACACCAGTTCGATCTGTATACGGTAATTTCCTAAGAAAAACCATGACATAACATGGTTTTTTTGTTGACTTTTAACTGGCAATATAGTAAGATTTAAAAGGTACATGTTTTATCCACATTAGCCCTTATAATAATATAAGGAGAAAATTATGAACACATATATGGCTAAGAATGAAACCGTTGAACACCAATGGTTCGTCGTTGATGCTACAGATAAGACCTTAGGACGCCTTGCAACTGTCGTTGCTTCCGTTTTAAAAGGGAAACATAAACCAATCTACACTCCTCATGTAGACACTGGAGATTATGTCATTGTCATTAACGCAGATAAGATTCAATTAACAGGAAAGAAATGGGATCAAAAACTCTATTATAAACATAGTGGTTATAATGGAGGACTTACATCACGCACTGCAAGAGAAACGATGGATAAGTTCCCAACACGCATGGTTGAAAAAGCAGTCCAAGGGATGCTTCCACATACAAAATTAGGTCGTGCACAAGCGAAAAAATTATTTGTATATGCTGGAAGTGAACATAAACATGCTGCGCAGCAACCAAAGGAATTAGAGGTATAATATGTCAGACAATCAATTTTTAGGAACTGGACGCCGCAAAAGCAGTGTTGCACGTGTCATATTAACGAGTGGAAAAGGTTCATTTGTTATTAATGGACGTCCATTTGAAGAATACATTCCTTCTGCAGCAACGCGCTTAGACGTGACTCAACCACTCGTCCTTACAGAATCTGAAGGTAAATACGACATTACGGTCAATGTATTTGGTGGAGGATTAACTGGTCAAGCAGGTGCGATTCGTTTAGGAATCACACGCGCATTACTAGAAATAAATCCTGAACTTCGCGCCATTTTAAAACCAGCTGGTTTAATCACACGTGATCCACGTGCGAAAGAACGTAAGAAATATGGTTTGAAAAAAGCACGTCGTGCACCACAATTCTCAAAACGTTAATGCATAGAGAGGACCTAGTGTCCTCTTTATTTTCATAAGAGGGACTATGAAAATAGCTGTTGTTGGTTATTCTGCAAGCGGAAAATCGACATTTTCAAAAAAACTTTCCCAATTTTACGATATTCCTGTCCTCCATATCGATACGATTTATTTTAATGAACGTATGACCATTAATGATCGTCATCAAACAGAAGCTAAGATTTTAAAAATGATGCAGCAAGATGATTGGATTATTGATGGAACGTATCGATATTTAGCACAAGAAAGACTTGAACATGCCGATCACATATTTATATTTAATATGAATCGATGGACGTGTTTTTTTGGATTATTAAGACGATATTTTAAATATCGAAAGAAACAACGTGATACAATGGCATTAGGGAATCCTGAACGTCTAGATCCATCGTTTATTAAATGGATTTTATGGGATGGAAGAAAAAAAGATACGAAACGACTTTTTCAAAGTTATAAAACGCGATTTCCTAAAAAAGTCATTGAATTTAAACGACGTAAAGACGTCAAAAAATACTTAATATCGATTCACTACCAAGGTCCACTTGGTTACACGGGGTAAGACATGCAAAAAGTAAGAGTGCGATATGCACCAAGTCCAACAGGGTTATTACACATAGGCAATGCTAGAAGTGCCTTGTTTAACTATTTATATGCAAAACATTATGACGGTGATTTTATTGTTCGTATTGAAGATACTGATATTAAAAGAAATGTAGAAGGTGGAGAAAAGTCTCAACTAGAACTTCTTGAATGGTTAGGTATCAAGATTGATGAATCTCCTATACATGGTGGGAATTATGGCCCTTATCGTCAACTAGAACGCCTAGAATTATATCATCAATATGCACAACAATTACTTGATCAAGGGAAAGCGTATCAAGAAGAAAATGGTGCGATCCGATTTAAAGTTCCACAAGGTCAAACATATCAATTTCAAGATTTAGTAAGAGGATCTTTATCGTTTAAGAGTGAAGATGTTGAAGACTGGATTATGATGAAAGAAAACGGGATTCCAACCTATAACTTTGCGGTTGTGATCGATGATCATCATATGGAGATTACCCACGTCTTTAGAGGGGAAGAACATATCACCAATACACCAAAACAACTCATGGTGTATGAAGCCTTAGGATTTACTGCACCGCAATTTGGGCACATGACCATCATCGTCAATGAACAAAAAAAGAAACTCTCAAAAAGAGATCAAGATGTCCTTCAATTTATCTCTGAATATAAAGCGCTAGGATATTTGCCTGAAGCCTTGTTTAATTTTATTGGACTATTAGGGTGGTCACCACCAGTTGAACAGGAAATATTAAATCATGAAGCATTCATTTCATACTTTGATGGATCACGTCTTGTAAAAGCACCATCGATGTTTGACCGTGAAAAATTAAAATTTATTAATAGTAAATATATTAAAGCACTTCCAATTGAAACACTAAGTGAAGCAATAAAACCATATTTAATACAGCATGGTATTACCATTCCTGATCAAAATTGGCTTATACAATTAACAACTGTCTTTCAAGAAAGATTACATTATGTAGGCGAAATTGTTGAATTGTATCAAAACTTTTTAAATCATGTTTTTCAATTAGATGAAGACATGACGTTATTCTTAAAAGAACATGATTTAAACAAGATGGTCTCGATGTTTAAAGAATTGGTTGAACATATGACATGGGAACCAGCTCACATACAAGAGGCAATAAAATCAATCTCAACTACACTAGGAATCAAAGGTAAACCTCTTTTTATGGGTCTAAGAATTGCCACAACTGCTGAACTTCATGGCCCTAGTTTACCTAATATGTTAGCTTTATTACCAAAATCAACTGTCATAAATCGCTTAGAAGAAACTTTAAAATTATGGTGAGGTTAAATCAATGAAAAAAATACTGACTTTATTATCTATCTTTGCTTTTAGTATAGGACTACAAGCATGTAATGAAAACGATACAAATATAACCGCAACACTGTCTGTTGCAGAAGCAGGTATTCAAATTAATACTGCAAGTTTTGATGTTGCCATCCTTGATCCTGATTTTGACATTACAGGTAATATCTTTATTTATTTATCGAATGATCTTGCAACTGTTGATACCAAAACATACAGTTCATCAGATAGTGTTGGACTTGTTGTGTTTAATAATCTTACCGCAGGAACAACCTATACAATCGAAATTAAAGTCACAGTTGGTAGAGACTCACTTAATATCCTCACAGAGACGTTTACCACACTTGAACAAGCAAGTTTAGACATTGAAACACCCGAAGATTTCTTGGCGATGGCCAATAATAGAAGTGGCAATTATGTCCTTAAAAATGACATTGATTTTACTGGTGTAGAATTTGTGACACCATTTACATCTTCTTTTATTGGTTCATTTGAAGGTAATGGATTTACGCTTTCTAATATTACGATAACGGATTCTAGGCTATATAACGGTGTATTTGGTTATATTTCATCAGGCTCTGTAAAAAATCTTCACATTGATAACCTCATGATAGGAACTGAAGAAAACCCAATTGTGACAACATCCTCTACAAAAACAGGATTTTTAACAGGATATCAAGCAAGTAGTTTATCTGTTATTGAAAATATCACGATTAAAAATGCGTCCATGTACCTTGAGTCATCATCTTCAACATATGCTTATGTAGGTGGGATTGCTGGTGAGTCTCGTGGACGAGTTGAGAATGTTATTGTTGAAAACGGACACGTTTCTTTAAAAACAACATCGAACGCAATCGTAAGATTAGCGGGTGGTATTGGTTATGGATACGAATCTTTACAAGCATCACAATTACACATTGATGTTGATGTTGCGTTTGAATTAGAAGCAGATATAACATCAAGATCAAATCGTGAATTTTCTTTATATGTAGGAGGTTTAATGGGTGACGTTGACCCACAAGCGACGACATTAGGTAAATTCGAAGACATGATTTATACAGGATCTATTCGTTTATCCAATGTTGACTTTAATACAAATGAAAACGATGAAGCAAATTATTCAGTGTTTGTTGGTGGGGCATTTGGTGTTATAAACCGTAGTTTTGATAACATGTATATTGATGCAACAATTGATGTAACGATTGACCCTATTGACGTTGAAAGCAATATTAGCCAAACATTAAGAGTCGGTGGATTCGCAGGTCTTGTCAATACATATGATATCCCAGAACACATCGTATTAAACGGTGGCAACATAACATTAAACTTCGATACAGACCAAATTCAAGCTAGAATCGCAGCCTTCATCGCACTTTCAAGACTTGCGCCTATGGAAGGATTTAGTTTATCACCTGTTGTCATTGAAGGTGTTACAGTTGATGCTTCATTAAACTTAAATACACTTCAATCTCTTACGAATTTTTTTGAATCAGAATTTTTAAATGAACAATTAATAGGTGCTTAATGTCTCAAAAAATCCACATTTATAACACCTTAACAAAATCTTTAGAAGAATTTGAACCTGTTCGTCCAGGTTCTGTTTCGATGTATGTATGTGGTCCAACAGTATATTCAGATATTCATATTGGAAATGCAAGACCGGTTATCTTTTTTGATGTTGTTAAAAAGTTTTTAGATGAAATAGGAATGAATGTCCATTATGTTTCTAACATCACCGATGTCGATGATAAAATTATTGAACGTGCAAAAAAAGAAGGTATTGCTGAATCCCAATTGACAAACACCTATATTGAAGCATTTAAGTCGATGGTACAAGCATTAGGTAGCGATTTACCTAATGTTATGCCAAAAGCGACGGATTATATTTCACACATGATCTTATATATTGAAGACTTAATCTCAAAAGGATATGCATATGAAACCGATCAAGGTGTCTATTTTAGAGTCAATCGAGTAGAAGGTTATGGTCAGTTAAGTAAGCAAAACAGGGATGCATTAGAACAAGCTGTTAGAATTGATTTAGATCAACAAAAAGAACATCCCAATGATTTTTCTATATGGAAAAAAACAACTGATGGGATGCATTACTTATCACCATGGGGAAATGGAAGACCTGGTTGGCACACAGAGTGTGCGGTCATGAATCATGAACTTTTTGATGGTATGATTGATATACACGGTGGAGGCTCTGATCTCATGTTTCCACATCATGAAAATGAACGCGCACAATCACTTGCTCATGATCATCATGGATTAGCTAAGTATTGGATGCACAATGCGAGGTTAGATATCGACAATCAAAAAATGAGTAAATCGCTTGGGAATGTGATCTATGTAAAAGATTTATCTGATA
>CAZYNC010000005.1:5222-9175 GCA_964648785.1 uncultured Acholeplasmataceae bacterium | reverse complement strand
TTACTGATATTAGCACATCACTATCGACAACCAATTCAATATTCTGATACGTTACTTTCACAATATGAAAAGCATTACGTGTCGTTATCAAAAAAACTTCGCATGACAAAACTAGAATTAATTGCTAACAACGTCACGCATCAAAACATGCATGAAACGTATAAAAATAGAGTCATCGATGCACTATCAAATGACTTCCATACTGCAGAAGTGATGACGATTGTCTTTGAAATGCAAAAAGAACTCAATAAAACAGAAGATCATGTTGAAATGGCAATCATGATAAATACCTTTGAATGGCTACTTCCCATTATTGGCATCCACATAGATTTAGATGTCTTAAAAGACGTTGAAATCTATTTATTATGGCAACAAGCGCGAGCATTAAAAAACTTTAAAGATGCGGATGAATATAGAAAACAACTTATGGAAAATGGCTATATTTAATTATTTTCACTTTTATTTCAAAATTATTATGCTATAATGATAAAAAAGAGGAACGAGATGGCAGAAGCAACAAAAAAATCTCAAGTAAATCAAAAAGACAAAACTGACAATCAAAAAGGGCCTAAAGTCATTATTAAAGAAGATCTCATTAAAATGGAAAGAGATCCTTTAACATTAGACGCGAGTGTTTCTGCTGACCTTGACAGCTTTAATGCATCACAAGTTGTAAAATCAAAAGATGATTTAGTCGTTGAACGCTACAATCCTGATATCAAAGTAGGTCTTAAAAACGAAGATGTTGAATCACGTATTATGGCGGGACTATCAAATAATCTTGATACTGGGAGCTCTAAGAGTGTTTCTTCTATTGTTTTAGCTAATTTAGTCACTTTTTTTAACTTTTTAAACTTTGCAATTGCAGTTTGGTTATTAAGTGTTGGTGCAGAATTTGCAAACTTCTTATTTTTAGGAACAGTATCAGCGAATATTGCGATTGGTATTATTCAAGAGATAAGAGCTAAAAAAATGATTGATAAATTATCCTTGTTGTCTGCCCCAACAGCAAACGTTGTAAGAGACAATGGTGATTATGAAATTTCTGTCTCTAACGTTGTGATTGATGATATCTTATATTTAAATTCTGGAAAACAAATTGCGTCTGACTGTGTGGTACGCGAAGGTACTTTAGAAGTCAATGAATCGTTATTAACAGGTGAATCTGATCCGATATTAAAACGTAAAGGTGACACGCTTTATGCAGGAAGCTATGTTGTTTCTGGTTCTTGTTACGCACAAGTCACAGCAATTGGTGCTGACAATTACATTCAAAAATTAACATCACAAGCAAAAGTATATCAAAAACCAAAATCCGATTTGTTAGCATCACTCAAAATTATCATTAGGACAGTAGCTGGTATCATTGTACCACTTGCTGGTTTATTATTTTACACCATGACCACCAACACAAATCTCGCGTATGAAGATATCGTCAAAGCAACAACGGGGGCTATGATTGGTATCATTCCTTCAGGATTGTTTTTACTCACAAGTATGGCATTAGCGGTTGGGGTCATACGACTTGCACAAAACAATACACTTGTTCAAGAGTTATATTGTATCGAGATGCTTGCGCGTGTCGATATGTTGTGCTTAGATAAAACAGGTACCATAACAGATGGTACGATGAGTGTACATTCAACCGTTGAATTAGAACCATATGATAAATTAAGCGTTAAAAACATTGTTTCAGCGATGATTAATGCATTAAACGATTCAAACTTAACATCGCAAGCATTATCGGATCGATTTGGTACAGCCAAACGTATCCGACATAAAAACACGATTCCATTTTCAAGTGCGAGAAAGTTTTCAGCAGTTGAATTTGAACGTTATGGAACCTTTGTATTAGGTGCTCCAGAATACGTATTAAAAAATCATTATCCTGAAGCCATCAAAGTTCAAGTGAACCGATTTGCTGAAGAAGGATTCCGTGTCTTGTGTATTGCAAGAACAGATGAACCCATCAATGATGAATACACATTTCAATCGCTGATTCCTGTTTCACTAATCACGATTGAAGATACAGTAAGACCAGATGCAGAAGATACCATTCGTTTCTTTAAAGAAAATCAAGTTGGTGTCAAAGTCATTTCTGGTGATAATCCAGTCACAGTCTCAAAAATTGCACAACGTGTTGGTATCGTAGATGCTGATAAGTACATCAGTTTAGAGGGATTATCTGATAAAGATGTTGTAAGAGCTGCAGCGAGGTACACGATCTTTGGACGTGTTTCACCCGGTCAAAAGAAATTATTAATTGAAGCATTAAAAAATAACGGACATACCGTCGCAATGACAGGTGATGGTGTCAATGATATTTTAGCCTTAAAAGAAGCAGATACATCTATTGCAATGGCATCAGGAAGTGAAGCAGCAAGAAATGTGTCACACTTAGTACTTTTAGATTCTAACTTTTCTTCAATGCCTAAAGTCGTGTCTGAAGGTAGACGTGTTATTAATAACGTACAAAAAGTTGCTGTCTTATTTTTAACTAAAAATATTTTTACTTTACTACTCATTATTATTGCGATTGCAAGACGCGGTGTGTATCCAATACAACCAAGTCAATTAATTTTAATTGATTACTTAGTGATTGGGATTCCTGCTTTAATTTTAGCTTTAGAAGCCAATAATAAACGTGTGGAAGGTAATTTCTTACTCAACGTCATTAAAAAAGCACTACCAGGTGCACTTGTTGTCATGATTAACAGTTTAATTGTGTTTGGTCTAGCGACAGCTCTAGGAATGAATCAACTTCAAACCTCAACCATTATTGTCATTTCAGCCACGTTTACATCATTACTTGTATTGTTGAGATTATCATTACCATTTAATCGTGTTCGAGGAACTGTATTTGTATTGATGATTATTGCCTTTGTTGCATCCATTATATTCTTGCCAAGTTTCTTTAATTATGCGCCATTCTTTAATCAAGAATATTATCCTGTTGATCCACTTACAATTCCACAAATATTATTACTATTATCGATTTCACAAGCTGCTTTCCCAATGATGTTTATATTATCTAACATCACGAGATGGGTAAAAGAACTTATTGCATCGATGATCAATAAAATTTCTGAATTACAATAAAAAAAGCGCAATGAGCGCTTTTTTTAACTCGATTGTTTCAAAAATATCATGGATTTAAATACCAATAAGATGTAAAATGAGGTTAACATAACAATGTATATTTATGGAAAGAATGTCATTTTAGAAGCACTAAAAGCGCAACGTGTGATTCATAAGATCCTAATCGATCATCGATTTTTTGATGCAACGATTATGACATGGATAGAGAAAAGACACATTAATGTTGAAAAAGTTGACAAAGGTCATCTAAACAACATCACACATAATGCCGTTCATCAAGGTATAGTTGCTGATATTGAACCATACCAATATCAAAAACTTGAAGATTTCATACACATAGAACATGCAAAATTTTTAATTTTAGATTCTATTGAAGATCCTCATAATTTAGGTGCGATCATTCGTACTGCAGATGGGATGGGACTCACGGCGATTGTAATGAGTCAAAAACAACAAGTTCCGTTGAATGCCACTGTCGCCAAAGTATCAACAGGTGCGATAGAGTATGTTCCCGTCATTGCAGTACCGCAATTATTTAAAGGGATTATGCAAATGAAAGAAGCTGGTATAAAAATACTTGGAACGGATATGCAACACGCAAAACATTATGAATCAATGTCTAAACAAGGTAGTGTCGCCATTATTTTAGGCAATGAAGGCAAAGGCATACGGACTTCGATAAAACCTTTGTGTGATGATATGATCATGATTCCAATGAAAGGACATGTGCAGTCATATAATGTGAGTGTTGCAGCAGCACTTCTCATGCATGAACTGACAAAATAAACAACGATGATTTACATGAACGACTATGAAATCATATATCTCATTAAATTCGAGCATGATGAATACGC
>CAZYNC010000005.1:0-5122 GCA_964648785.1 uncultured Acholeplasmataceae bacterium | reverse complement strand
GAAAAAATAACACATACTTTTAAAGATCAAAAAAAACAAATTGTATATGAACATTATTTTGAAAACAAAAGGTCAGTAGCGTATATTTCACAAACATTCAACCTTACATCAAAACAAGTCTATAACATCATTTATCAAATCAAACAAACGATTAAAAAAATGAATTCTTAGAAAACATGATGAAATGATTGACTCAAGGTAGATAACGTGTTAAAATACTCATACATTGACCACAGGAGTGGTTTTTTAATGCGAAAAAAAATTATTTTAATTTGTAGTGTCTGTTTACATAGAAACTATACAATGACAAAAGCATCAACGTCTAACGATCGCATTACAATAAGCAAGTATTGTACGCATTGTAATACACACACGATTCACAAAGAAACGAAATAGAGGTGGCTATTTTATGGCAATCAAAGTTAAAAACACAGAAGAAAAATCAAAATTACTAGAAGTTCTTACTAAAGAATATAAGTGGGAAAATTTATTACTCGGTGTTCTTGCAACAATTTCTGCAGGACTTGCCCTCATGATTATTAGTGGAAACCCATTACTTCAAATTAACCCAAACTTTCCAATATTAGGTACCGAACCTAATGGTACGATTTTCTCATGGGTCTTACTTGTCATCTCAATATTTGGACTAGTTTTAGTCATTTATCCATTCTTTATTCCTGCCGTGCCAGAACTTAAAAAAATTGTCTGGCCAACACGTTCTAAATTTATAGATCAATCCACAAGAACCATATTGTTCTTATTATTACTTACCCTTGTCATCTTATTATTCAACTTCTTAATTCTCAACTTATTAGGAGATCTACTATGAACCAACAACCACGTTGGTACATTATACAAACGTATTCTGGTTACGAAAATTCTGTTAAAGATGACTTATTAAGACGCGTTGACTCTATGGGAATGAATGACTTTATTTTTAGCGTCATCGTGCCTGAAGAAACGATTATTGAGAAAAAAGAAAACGGAAAAGAAAAAGAAAAAATTAAACAGCTTTATCCAGGATACGTCTTTGTTGAAATGATCGTCACAGATGAATCATGGTTCGTGGTAAGAAATACTCCTCGTGTCACAGGATTTTTAGGATCTTCTGGAGGAGGAACAAAACCAGTTCCGCTAGCTTCAGAAGAAATCAAACAAATCTTACTTAAAATTGGGGTTATCTCTAAACCAAAATATGACCAGTTACTTGACCAATACGTTGAAATCTTATCTGGAGCATATCAAGGTATCAAAGGAAAAGTATCACAAGTCGACAACGATCAAGCTAGAGTTGTTGTTGAAATTGATTTATTTGGTCGCGCGACACCAACTGAAGTCGATGCACACGAAGTGAAAGTCATTGAATCCTAATAATTTTCGTTGACAAGCTCTTGCTTTCGTGATAATATGACTTCGCATGTTTTAAAACACACCATAGTGGAAGACGATGTCAAACCACATACTTATGTAAAAGAAGGAGGATGTGTTCATGGCTAAAAAAATTGTTAAACAATTAAAGCTACAAATTCAAGCAGGAAAAGCAACACCAGCCCCACCAGTAGGTCCGGCATTAGGTCAAGCTCAAGTCAATATTCCAGCCTTTTGTTCTCAGTTTAATGAAGCAACAAAAGATCAAATGGGATATATGATTCCTGTTGTCATCTCCGTATACGATGACCGTACCTTTACTTTTGTAACAAAAACACCACCAGCAAGTGACCTGCTCAAAAAAGCAGCGAACATTACGAAAGGTGCAAAAAATGCACTGAAAGAAAAAGTGGGTTCAATTACAAAAGCACAATTACGTGAAATCGCTGAAATCAAAATGCGTGACTTAAATGCGTACGATGTTGATGCAGCAATGAACATTATTGCAGGTTCTGCCCGCAATATGGGTATTACAATAAAAGAATAATGGATCTAAATTGTGGGAGGATATCCCGCTAGACCACATTTGGAGGATAAGCATGAAAAGAGGTAAAAAATACCTTGAAGCCGCGAAACTTTACGACAAAAATAAACTATATGTCGCTGAAGAAGCATTAGGGCTTGTAAAAAAGACGTCATTTACAAAATTTGACGCATCTGTAGAAGTCGCATTCAGACTTAATCTTGACCCACGTCAAGCAGAACAAAATTTAAGAGGTGCCATTGTCTTACCACATGGTACAGGAAAAACACAACGTGTTGTTGTTATTGCTGATGGAGAAAAAATCAAAGAAGCAGAAGCAGCTGGTGCAGACCGTGCTGGTGATGATGAATTGATTGAAGAAATCGGTAAAGGTTGGTTAGAGTTCGACGTATTAGTTGCGACACCATCCATGATGGGGAAACTCGGTAAACTTGGACGCGTTTTAGGACCTAAAGGTTTAATGCCAAACCCTAAAACAGGTACAGTAACGATGGACGTTGCAAAAGCAGTTCAAGAAATTAAAAACGGTAAAATTGAATACCGTACCGATAAAGTAGGAAACATTCATGCACCAATCGGAAAAGTTTCATTCGACACTGCAAAACTCAATGATAACTTACACGCTTTATACCAACAACTTGTAAGAATTAAACCAAGTACCGTTAAAGGATCTTATGTGAAAAACATTACCGTATCATCATCAATGGGACCTGGTATCAAAGTATTAGAAGAATCAATTAAATTATAATAAATTCAATCAAAACCAAAGACAGTAGGTGCGAAAGCTTAAATATCCTACCGAGGCACACATAACAATATTCAACTCTTTGGTTTTTGACGTAAAAAATCAAAGAGTTTTATTTATTCTATAAGGAGGAAACAATGAAGGACATACTTGTCAAAAAACAAGAAGCTGTAGATACACTTGCAGAGAAAATGCAAACCGCTGTTTCAGTTGTTGCGTTTGATTACCCTGGACTTACCGTCGCTGATTTTACAGAATTACGTATTCAGTTAAAACAAGCTGGCTGTGATGCTAAAGTATACAAAAATAACATTGCAAGACGTGCAGCATTAAAAGCAGGCTTTAATGAGTTTTCAGAAATCTTCACAGGACCAAAAGCTGTTGCAATCAGTTTTACTGATGCAGTCGCACCAGCTAAAATCTTAAATGATTTTGCGAAAGCACATCCACAAGTTGTATTAAATGCATCTGTGGTTGAAGGAGGCTTCCTAAACGAAGCAGATACAAAAATACTTGCGAATATCCCATCAAGAGAAGTGTTACTTACACAACTTGCAGTTGGATTATTGCAACCAATTAGAGAATTAGCTGTTGGTCTTAATATGATCAGCGAACAAGCATAAAAAAATAAAAAGGAGAAAATAAATCATGGCAAAATTAACAAAACAAGCATTTGTCGATGCATTAAAAGAAATGTCTTTATTAGAAATTAAAGAATTAGTTGAAGGATTAAAAGAAGAATTTGGAATTGATCCAACTGCTGTTGCTGCTGCTCCAGCTGCTGGTGCTGCAACAGAAGCTGCTGCAGAAAAAACAGAATTCGATGTCATCTTAAAAACATTTGGTTCAAACAAAATCGCGGTCATCAAAGTTGTTCGTACCGCAACAGGTCTTGGTTTAGCAGAAGCGAAAACATTAGCAGAAACTGCTGATGCTGTTATTAAACAAGGTCTTAAGAAAGAAGATGCAGACGCACTTAAAGCTGAATTAGAAGAAGCTGGTGCAACTGTTGAACTTAAGTAATTTAGGTTAATATCAACAAACAAAAACCTAAGACATCAACATGTCTTGGGTTTTTTGACCGTTTAATTTATGTCACATTATTATGCATATGACGACCAATTAAAGAGTCTAGAAAAAACGATTACATACAACTTTAAAGGCCACACATTCATGTTTAAAACGGATCTAGGTGTATTTTCTAAAGATCGTGTCGATGATGGCAGTGACCTCTTATTGCATGCGATAACAGATGAACATGACCTATCCAACATCTTAGATATTGGGTGTGGATATGGTGTTTTAGGGTGTGTCTTAAAACATCTGTATCCAAAAGCTTCTATAACGATGTTTGATATTAATCCACGTGCTGTGGAACTTGCGAAAAAAAATACAGCTCATCTAAGTGATGTTGTTGTATTAGAATCAAGTCAAGTACCTGGAGAAGGTTATGATTTAGCTGTCATCAATCCACCGATTCGAGCTGGTAAACACGTGATTTTTTCATTGTATCAACAAGCATATGATGCATTAGTACCTAACGGGGTGTTATATGTTGTCATCAGCAAAAGACATGGAGCACCTTCAACCGTCACGTTTTTAAAGACGATGTTTGACGATGTCAAACGTGTTGATAAAGCAAAAGGGTATGATGTTTATAAGGCGATTAAATATTGACAATTTGCATGAAACTGTGATAATATTATAGAATGCGAAATATTGTTTTCTACCACGTTTCAACCATTTATTTTTATATTTTTTTAGGAGAGTGACCCTATGGGATATCGTGTCGTACAATACGGTAAAAAAGCTTCACGAAGAAATTATTCAAGAATGCGTTATGATATCGATTTACCAAATTTGATCGAAATCCAAACGAACTCGTTTGAATGGTTCTTAAAAGACGGCATCAAAGAATTACTACAAGATATTTCACCTATTGAAGCACATAACGGTGACATGAAACTTCATTTTGAAGAACATGAACTGACTGAACCAAAATATCATGTTCAAGATGCTAAAAAACGTGATATCAATTACGCGAAACAACTATCTGTTAAAGTAAAATTAGAAAATGTATTAACAGGTGAAGTAAGAGAAAATAAAGTCTTAATGGCTGAAATCCCGGTGATGACACCAACGGGAACTTTTGTTATTAATGGCGCTGAACGTGTTGTCGTTTCTCAAATTATTCGTTCAGCTGGTGCTTACTACACAAGTTCAATTGATAAAAAATTAAATCAACTCAGATATGCTGCCCAAATCATTCCAACTCGCGGTGCGTGGTTAGAAATGGAAATGGGTTCAAAAGATATCATTTATACGAAATTAGATCGCTCTAAAAAAGTACCAATGACAACATTTATGCGTGCGATTGGTTTAGGGAAGAAAAAAGACATTGCAGATGTTTTTGGTAAATCTGACTATTTAGATGCAACATTTGAAAAAGATGAAACTAAAAATAG
>CAZYNC010000004.1:6860-25105 GCA_964648785.1 uncultured Acholeplasmataceae bacterium | reverse complement strand
TGAAATGAAGTACACATGTTATTAATATTGATGTTCTCTTTTTCTTTTCCAATGATGTTTGCAACTGCGCTTTTAAGTCCAGAAAAACTAAAATTTAATCCGTGTGACTCAAGTTTAGGTCTAGGTAAGTGATATGTATCTTCACCTAACAAAGCACGTTGATCGATAATGGGTCCTCCTGGATATCCTAATCCTAACATCTTTGCGACTTTATCGTAAGCCTCACCAACAGCATCATCAAGGGTTTCGCCAATAACTTCAAAAGACATGTGTTCTTTCATATACACTAGTTCTGTGTGTCCTCCAGAAACTAAAAGCGCGAGTAAAGGAAACTGAAATGGTTGTATTAAGTTGGCAGAATAAATATGCCCAGCAAGATGATTCACTCCAATAATCGGTAATTGGTGGGCATAAGCAAATGCTGTTGCTGCATTGACGCCAACAAGGAGTGCACCAATCAGTCCTGGACCTTCAGTTACAGCAACTAATGAAAGATCTTGTGGAGATATATGTGCGTTTTTAAGTGCTTGATCAATTAATTGTGTGATGACTGAAACATGATTTCTTGAGGCTATTTCTGGAACAACACCCCCAAATTTTTTAAACACATCCATTTGTGAGATGAGGACGTGTGATAAAATCTCACGTTCATCTTTTAAAACAGCCACGCTCGTTTCATCACAGCTACTCTCAATCGCTAATATAATCATGGTTAAATTCCTTTATATACACTATTGCATCTTCATCTTTATAATAATTTGGTCGTAAATACGATTCAACAAAACCATATTGCTGATAAAAAGAAATTGCAATGTGATTACTTTTTCTAACCTCTAAAGACATGCTTGTTACACCGACATGAAACATCTCTTTTAATACAGATTCAAACAAAAATCTACCATAACCTTGTCGTTGTTTTTCTTTATAAACAGCAAAATTCAGTATTTCACCGTGATCATCAACGACACGAATACCAATATATCCTATTGAAACACCAAGTTCTTCAACAATATAATAATTTGCAAAGGGATTTGTAAGAAGTTCTTGTCTTAAAAAAGGTATCCCTAAGGTTTCATCTAAGGCACTTTGTTCAATCGCGGTAATGATTTCGGCATCTTCAAATGTCGCTTTTCTAACTTGCATGTTCTTCTGCCTCGGTTTTTCTTGTATAGTTAGGTTCAAAAGCATGAACATCGTCAATACGTCTTTTATGCATGTCAATGATGTTTGTATCAACGTGATAATGTTCATGATCAAGTAGAATCACATGAGCATCTTCATAATGTGGATGCTTTTTTAACGTTTCGTGAAGTATGTATTGACTTTGCATATAGACCTCGTGACCTTGATAGATGGTTGCAAATACATATCCTCGTCGTGCATCATGCATGACACACACTAATCCTGTTAATCCTGAAGACATAAAAATCAAACTTGAGACAGCATACAATGGTATGTTTTTCGCATAAGAAAGTGTTTTTCCAACAGTCACAGCAATTCTAATTCCCGTGTATGAACCAGGCCCTTCTCCTACAACAATCTCCTGAATATCTTCTAATGTTACACCATTTTTTTTGAGGAGCTGATCAATACGATCCACTAAATATTTAGCATGATCTTTGTTTGCATGTCTCACTGAAACATCGATGAGTTGTTGATCTTTTGCAAGTGCAAGATACATTATATCTGTTGACACATCCATATATAATTTCATCATCTTTTTAGCTGCTCCAAATTCACGCAATAATCTGCATGGCATGTAATTTCAATTTCTCTTTGAGTGTCGCTTAAAATACGAAATGTAACTTTGACGTACTTGTCAGGTAAAAGTATTGGAACTTGATAAGGCCATTCCACAACAACAAATGCATCTGCATGCATATATTCTTCTAAATCATAATCTTCGCTACCTGATTCCATACGATACAAATCAAAATGATAAAGGTGTTTGCTTTGATCGTCTGATGCATACATTTTCATCAATGTATAACTAGGGCTATTGATTGTTTTTTTTATCTCTAATGCACGTCCAATTCCTTTTGTAAACGTTGTTTTTCCTGCTGCTAAAGGTCCATCTAGTAAAACAATTGGAAATTTTTGGTAGTCTAAAAGACTGGCTAATTCATAACCGAGTTGTTCTGTTTCTTGATGATGTGATGTTACGTGCATAGACATTGGATTAGTAGCCTGGCTTACCTAATAATTGAAACATATGTTTTTTATATGATTCAACACCAGGTTGATCAAATGGATTAATGTCAATTAAGTATGCTGACATTGCACATGCAATTTCAAAGAAGTACATCATGTATCCAAATGATGCTTCACTTACATTGTCTAGATGTAACACAATATTTGGTACACGTCCTTCTTGGTGTGCAAGCAGTGTACCTTCTTCAGCTTTTGTATTGACATAAGATAGCGTTTTACCAGCTAAATAATTGAGACCGTCTAAATCTTGATCTTGTGGTTGAATTGTAATATCTTTTTTAGGCGCATCAATATGAATAATAGTTTCAAAAAGATGTCTTTCTCCTTCTTGAATATATTGACCTAATGAGTGAAGATCTGTTGAAAATAAGGCACTTGATATAAATAGACCTTTGTTTTCTTTTCCTTCAGATTCTCCAAATAATTGTTTCCACCATTCATTGACGTACTGCATGTTTGGTTCATAACTTGCAAGCATTTCTATTTTTTTGCCTTGTGTATATAACATGTATCTTAAGACAGCATATTGATAACTCACATTGTTTAAAAGGTCCGGATCTGAAGCATCTTGATACGCTTTTTTAGCCCCTTCTATCATGTCTTGAATGTTATACCCTGCAACTGCAAGTGGTAATAATCCAACTGGAGATAACACACTGTATCTACCTCCTACATCATCAGGAATAACAAACTGATCATATCCTTCTGTAGATGAAAGTTGAAATAAAGCACCTCTTGCTTGATCCGTTGTTGCAACAATGCGTGATGTTAATTCTTCTTTTGAATATCTTGTTTGAAGTTGATCCATGATCAGTCTAAATGCAATCGCTGGTTCTGTTGTAGTTCCTGATTTTGAAATCACATTGACAGCAACATTTTTGTCTTTAATGTAGTTTAATAATTCCACCATATATGTACTAGACATATGATGTCCTGCGAAAATAATCTCTGGTTTTGTTTGTTTAAACGGTGTTTCTAAAAAGTGTAACCCAGCTTTAGTCCCTAAATAAGATCCACCAATACCAATAACAATTAAAACATCGTATTGCTTTAATCGATTTGCAACTTCTTGTATTCTTGGTAACTGTTCTGATATCGTATTTGGTAATTCAACCCACCCTAAAAAGTCAGACCCTTTGCCTGTTTTTTCGTGGATCATTTTGTGAATGTCATTGACCTTTTTTTGATGGTCTAAAACATTTCCTTGTAAAAAAGGTGTTACATACTTTGTGTTAATGTGAATCATGTCAATCTCCTCTGATGTGTTTTTCTGCTTTTTCTATGAATCTAGGTAGTGTTTTTTCAAGTGTTAAAAACCCAATGGTGATTTTAATGTGTTTAAGTACTTGTTTAGGAATAGCATATAACTTTTTAATACTCAACTTGAGTTTCGAATCTTCATCTTCAAGTACATAACACGATATTTCATCGTTGACATGAAGCATTGACTCAATGTCAGCAACAAAAAAATCAGAAATTTCAGAGATGTGGATTAAGCCTTTTTTATTTCCACACTCAACAAACGCTCCATATGGTTGTAACCCTATGACTTTACACTTAATAACTTGTCCCGTTTCCATAGAAAACCTCACTATATTATAACATAAAAAAAGGATACCAGGTGGTATCCTTTTTATGTTATTCAGTGACTAAATAGATGCCTAATGCCCCTAGTCCAACGTGTGCTGATACAACTGGACTTACAAGTCCAACGATTTGAATTTTGACTTCTTTGCCTAATTCAGATAGTTTTTCTTTAAGTGATTTAGCACGTTCGATGTCATTGACATAGTTGATATAAACAGTTAATTTCTTTTTGGTGGATTCAATTAAACCTTTTGATTGTTCAAAAATATAGTCTTTAACACCAATAAAACTTCTCACTGTTTGATCAAGTCCTAATTTTCCATCTTTAAATTTTAAAACTGGTTTTTTCTTTAATAAGTTTCCAATAAATGCTTTCGTTTTTGTAATTCTTCCGCCTTTGATTAAGTATTTTAAATCATCGACAGTAATGAAGAAAAAGCCTCTTGTTTTAATATCTTCACACAGTGCGACAAGTTCAGACATTGCAACATCTTTTTTGAGTTTATCCAAAACAGATTCTACAAAGTATAATCCGCCTGCACCAGTAGATTCTGTATCTACAATTGTCACACGTTCTGGTTGTTCTAACGTGTCTCTTGCAAGTGTTGCTGAATTATATGTTCCACTTAAATTTTTTGCAAGTGTTAATACAAGTAATTCATCGTAAGTCTTCAATTTTTCTTCGTATGCTTTCACGTAACTTTCTGGAGTAGGTTGACTTGTTTTAAAGTCTTTGTCTTCTAAAAATGCTTGTTCGAGTTGATTGATTGTAATGGTTCCGTCTAAGTGTGGTTGTCCATCGACAAATACAGTTAGTGGAATAATGCTAATGTCATTCTTTTTTGCAAGTTCTTCACTGATGGTAAATGTTGAATCTACGATAAGTCCAATTTTTGCCATGTAAATCTCCTTTTTTATTATTTAGTTATTATTATACCAAATAAAAAAAGGTCATGTGTATAAAATGACCTTTATTCTTCTACCATTACAACACCAATAACGCCTGGTACGTTTTCTAATAACATCGTTTCAATGCCTTGCTTAAGGGTAATGTCTATTGCCATACAACCATCACATGCGCCTAGCATCTTGACATACACAATCCCGTCTTCAATTGACATGATTTCGATATCGCCACCATCTCGTTGGAGGTAGGGTCTCACTTTCGTAATGAGTGTATTGACTTGGCTTACCATTTCTTGTTGATTCATAGGTTACTCCTTGTCTTCATTATAGGATGTCTCTTCTTCTTTTTCAAGTGATGTTTCTTCAAGTTCTACAACACCTCGCCTTAAAATAAAGTATGCGGTATTCATATTACAACTTTCGTTTAAATAATCAGGTATTTTTTTGTAGCTCTGAGGGCCTTTATCGTCTTCAAGAAATCCTTTTAATCTTAATATCGTAGACGATACATCGCCAACGATATACGGATATTGATCAAAAAGCTCATTGATATATTTTTCATTAAATTTGACAATGTCAAATGCATCTTTATAGTTTTTTATCAGTGTAAATTCGCCGTGTTCTGTTTCAATGATCATGATGTTCTCCTTTAATAATCAGTAGATGTTGAATCGGGTGATCTGTAGATTCAACTGGTATATACTCTAATACTTGAAAATCTAATACAACCGTCAGTGTGTGAATGTGTGGGTGTTGTTTCAAAAAACGATCAAAGTATCCTTTTCCATACCCTACTCGGTCACCTTGATGATTAACCGCAAGTGCTGGCACAATTAATAACTCTAACGATTCATCTAATATTGGGTTATCTTTAGGTTCTAGTATGTTTAGATGACTTTTTGTAAGTGTTGCATCTTGATCATATACATGAAAGTGCATCTCATCACCTTCGACAACAGGTAACAAAAACACTTTGTCTTGATCGTTTGTGATTGGTACTAGATTAAGTTCCTGCTTGATTGGGTGATATAATCCAATCACTTTTGATTGTTGATACAAAGGATGAGATTGAATGCGTTTAACTGCTTCATTTGAATATTTATCATGAATTGCTTGTGGAATACCATATCTTTTTTCAAGCATATACTGTCTTATTTCAGATTTCGTCATATATTCTCATACTAGATTGTTTTTGCATACCAACACGTAATGTTAAAAGGTTTTGTTGCATGTGTTTTAGCGCTTCTGAAATATTATTGATACGTGTTGCTTCCATCATGACTGCATTAACTTGAAGTTGATCTCTAATATTTCCGTATTGTAGTGTGACATCCATGAAATGTGCTCCAGATTGTAGCCCTTTTTCTATTTGTTCTACACGTCTAGGGTCTGTAATCATGATGATAAATCGACTACCGCTCATTCTATATATATCGCCTGATTCAGAAATAAAGGTTTTTTTCATTTGTTTGATGTATTCGCTTATAAACATATTGCCTACATCACGACCGTGTTTTAAATTTAAATCGTTAATGTTATGCATAGAAATATATAAAAGATCATAAAACTGACGGTTATGTTGTTTCTTCTGAAGATCGATTTCAATGTCGTGATAGGTTTTTAAGCCATCTAATATGTCAATATTAGAGGCAAGGAAGTGTTTTGTTTGAACCTCTTGAATGGTTCCCATAATGATTTTTTCTTCTTGGTGATCAAATAAATATTTTCCTTTTTCAACTACCCAAATTGTTTGATTTTCTTTTAAAATTCGATATTTAAACTCATAAGTTGGCGCTTCATAAGTAAGTCGATTGAGTATCGATTCTCTTTTTTCTTGATCTTCTTTTACAAGACGATGCAAAAACGTTTCATATGGGTTGATATCAGGATTTAACTTAAATAATGCACTTGCTGGTTCATTCAGCCAAATTTCTTGTTTGTTTAAATCGATAGAAAATAAACCTTCTTTTGTCAGTTCTAATACAGCAATGAATTTATGACGAATACTTTCAAGTTCTTGATTGCTTTGTTCTAGTTCTTTTTCAACTGCAATGAGTTCAATATCTGTTTTCTTTTCACCTACAGCAACAACGCCTTTATATGAAGAAAAAACAAAAACAGGTTGTAGGATGAACCTAATCAGTGATCTTTCTCCTAAAGCATTTAAAAAAATGAGTTCTAATATGTCTGTTTGACTTGGTTTGACTGTTTTTTTATACGTCGAAAAGAAGTTTTGTAAATCTTTTGGAGAGGCATCTTGGTTGTTAAGTTGTTGAAGTCTAATTGTCTTTGAAAGGATATGATTAAATTTCTTGTTGATGGTGTCTTCTTTTTCCATACCGATTTCATTGAGAAATCCAATAGAAAGATCTTTGATTTTTTCTTTTTGATCAATGATGAAATACATGTTAAATTTAGAATTTTTCATTGCCTTTACAAACAATGCATAATGATTCGCTTTTAAAGATGATGATTTAAATAAACTTATAATTAAAAAGATGAGTATTGAAAATACAAAGATGGTATAGCCTAAGTAGACTTGTTGATTCAGTGTGGACAGTGAATCTAAATCAATCGTCATATTAGCCGTGAGGTATGTCAAAACAGCATTCGCTAGCACAAACACAAAGACAAAAACCAGTCTTATGACAAAGACTTTTTCTTGTTGAAGACTTTGTAAAATGATCATGACAAGCATGAGCAAAGAAAAGATCAATAAAAAAATCGGATGAATCATATTACCCTCTAGGAAAGAACACAATGACTGCTACTGCAATCATAAGGGCAAATACAACATTCAACCACGGATATTTTCTAAATATATTAAACAAGATCCCTGATACTTGATTTCCCGCTAACACACGAAAAGGTAAAAATAAAATCGTCAATATTTTTTTCATGGTTTCCTCACTTCATAAATGTATTCAAGTAATCCATAAGCTTTTCTTTTTCACTTAATCTTACTAAAATACCTTCTATTGCTATCGAAACATTTCCTGTTTCTTCTGAAACAACGATTGTTAAACTATCGGTTACCTCACTAATTCCAAGTCCGGCACGATGTCTAGAACCCATTGTTGATTCTACTTTTTCGTTTTCAGATAAGACGTAATATGCGCCAGCACACACAATTTCATCTCCACGAATGATGACTGCCCCATCATGAAGTGGTGTTAGTGGTGTAAAGATGTTAATGAGCAATTCTTTGCTCACTTTACTATGTAACAAGACAGCGCGTTCACTGTATTGATCTAAGGTATTATGTTTTTCAATGGTAATAAGTGCCCCTGTTTTTTGATTTGATAAATGGACAACTGCATCGTAAATTTGACCTCTTGTTAAGTCACTACCCATTTCAAACCCATCTTTTTTCGTTTGTTTTTTCCAAGCTAAGTCTATTGCAAGTCTCATATCAGGAACAATCACAATGACATAAACAAGTGGCAACCAGTAAATGACATAATCAAAAAACACAGATAATATCTCTAATTCTAGTGCGTATACAATACTTGATATCAAATAGATGAAAATAAATACAGTTGTAATTGCAATCAATCTTTTTGATGATGTAATAAAACGCAGCACAAATAGCGCAAATATAAAAATGATATAAAATTCTAAGAAGAGTTTCACTGTAATGTCAGGCATATATGACTCCTTTAAATAACACCTTTATTATAGCATAATTATGTGTTTTTTATAGGTGACATTTCTTTACTTGCTAATTGAATCCTATTTCATTTATAATCAATTTATGATTCTAACAAAGCAAAAACAAGACCAAGCAATTTTGGTCGCATTTTCAATACAACTAGATACCCATGATTTACTCATTTCTCTAGATGAACTTGAACGTCTCGCAGAGACTGTGTCGATTCAAACCGTACATAAAATAACACAGCACGGAAAAGTAGCCTCTGCAAGAACCCTCATTGGAGATGGTAAAGTTCAAGAAATCAAACAACTCATTCAAAAAGACAACATTGATGTTGTGATTTTTGATGATGAGTTAACGCCGGCTCAACTCAGAAATCTTGAATCTGATTTAGATGTTCAAGTATTTGATAGAAGTTTTTTAATTTTATCGATCTTTGCTGAACGCGCGCAGTCAAAAGAAGCCGTCTTAGAGGTTTCCCTTGCTCAAAAACGTTATATGATTTCAAGACTTATTGGCATGCGTGCTTCTTTATCAAGACAAGGTGGTGGCTCTTATAACGCAAAAGGTCCTGGTGAAACAAAACTAGAACTTGATAGAAGAAAAGTATTAGAAGATATCTCAATCATTAAATCTCAACTTAAAAAAATAAAAACTGAAAAAGAAACGTCAAGAAAACAAAGGAAGTACACCCAAACAAAAACGGTTGCTTTGGTAGGTTACACGAACGCAGGTAAGTCATCGCTGATGAATGCGCTTATTAAGTTATATGGTACAAAAGAACACGAAACACTTGAAAAAGATATGTTGTTTTCTACCATTGATACTAAATCAAAACGACTGCATTTTGATAACCAACGCGATTTTCTATTAATTGATACGGTTGGTTTTATTTCAAAACTTCCAACCGAACTTATCACATCTTTTGAAACCACACTTGAAGATGTCAAACAAGCGGATTTAATTTTACATCTCATTGATGGTACCAACCCGTCTCTTTCACATATTCAAACAACACAAGATATTTTAAAAAAGATTGGTGCCGATGACATTCCTGTACAATATGTGTTGACAAAAGCAGATTTACTAACTGATTTTCCGTTGATTGATTTAGACTATTTATTAATTTCATCTCACACAGAATTAGGTATTCCACAACTGATGACATCTATTTTTGAACGCTTATATCAAACGTTTGAAAATGTTGTTTTCATGTTAGATTTTGATCACATGTCGGTTTATCACAAATTAAAATCGCGTTACAAAATTATTTCTGAAACATTTCATGAAAATGGTATAGAAGTTAAAGTGTCGATCGATCCAAATCATTTAAAACCTTATATGCAGTATATTAAAACTTCATAAAAAAAGAGTGTCACAGCCGACACTCTTTTTTATAATTGAAATGCATTCACTGCGTCTTCAAATTCTTTCACTGTGGTTGCTTTCACAAGTTCTTTTCTTAAACTCGTTGCGTTTTCAATCCCTTTTAAATACCAAGGACCGTGACTTCTCATTTCTAACACACCTAATTTTTCGCCTTTGAGTTTTACAAGGTCATATAAATGTTCAATCATGAGTGTTTTGATTTCGTTCACTGTTGGTCTTACGACTTCTGGTTCACCTTTTAAATACGCATCAATTTCTCTAAATATCCAAGGATTACCAAGAGCAGCTCTACCTATCATCACGGCATCACATCCAGTGTAGTCTAACATTCTTTTGGCTGATGGACCATCTACGATGTCACCATTTCCTATGACAGGTATGGAAACCGCCTCTTTAACGGCTTTTATAACATCAAGATCAGCTTTTCCTGAGTAACCTTGAGCGCGTGTTCTGGCGTGAACTGTAATCGCACTTGCACCTGCTCGTTCTATTTCTTTTGCGACTTCAACAGCATTAACCGATTCATCATCCCACCCTGATCGAATTTTAACAGTAAGAGGCTTAGAAACACGTCTAGAAATTTCATATACAATATCATAAATTCTTGTTGGATGTTTCATAAGGGCAGCACCTGCTTGCGCTTTTATCGCAACTTTTGGAACAGGGCACCCCATATTAATATCAATTGCATCACAATTACTATTCTTATCTACATACATAGCCGCTTCAACCATTGTTTCTAAATCAGAACCAAATATTTGTTGAATCATCGGTTTCTCGTCATCTGTCATAAATAACATTTGAATCGTTTTCTCATTTTTAAAAATGAGTCCTTTATCTGAAATCATTTCAGCATAAACCATACCTGCACCATGATTTCTTGCAAGTAATCTAAATGGACTGTTTGAAACACCTGCCATAGGTGCTAAAACAAGTTTGTTATTGACTTCTATATTGCCTATTTTAAATCCCATATTTTCACCGACTTGATTGTATCATACCATATTCTTAGTTTCAAATATGCTACAATGACTCTGGTGATAACATGGAAGATTATGTATTAATAGGTCATGCATACAACAAAACGGTGCGTATCTATACAGCATTAACTACAAAGACAGTTGAAACAGCTCGAATACTGCATCAAACATGGCCAACAGCAAGTGCTGCTTTAGGTCGTTTTTTAACTGTATCTGCGATGATGGGCCTCATGTACAAAGACAACGAACGATTAACTTTACGCATCAAGGGAGATGGACCTATAGGTTCTATGACTGTTGAAGCAAATGGATTAGGTGAGGTTCGTGCTGATATTACAAATCCTGAAGTATATATGACGTATCATGATGGTCCAAAAAAAGGAAAACTTGCAGTTGGAAAAGCGGTCGGTGAAGGTTTTCTTTTTATTACAAAAGATTTATTAATGAAAGACTATTATACTTCTTCTTCAGCGTTACAAACTGGTGAAATTGCTGATGATTTCACGTATTACTTTACGACTTCAGAACAAACAAATTCTAGTGTTGGATTAGGTGTCTTAGTGAACCCTGATCAAAGCATCCAAACAAGTGGTGGCTATATCTTACAGCTCATGCCAGGTGTTACAGAAGAAACGATTACTGAAATCGAAAACATTATTTCCAATTTAGAACCAATAACAACGCTATATGAATCTGGAGAAACACCTGAAACGTTATTGGATAGATTATCCAATCATACAGGTATTATATTAGAAAAAAAACCAATTTCGTATACGTGTCCATGTTCATATGAAGGCTTCTTAACGTCTTTATCCTCTTTATCCAAAGAATCGTTAATTCCTTTAGTTGAAGAAGATCATGGCGCACATATTAAGTGTCACTTTTGTAAAAAAGAATATGATATCACAGAGGACGATATACGTTTCATCATAGAAAAAAAGACATCTTAATCAGATGTCTTTATTTTTTTTAAGGCCTGTTGTACTTCTTTAATTGGGAGTCCCATGATCGTGAAGAAGTCACCGTCGTAACGTTCAATCAATTTATACCCTTCACCTTGAATGGCATATGATCCAGCTTTATCAAAAGGCTCTTTCGTTTGAATATAATCTTCAATATCACGATCAGAAAGGTTTTTAAACGTGACATTTGAAATAGTATAAAAAGTTTCTTCTGTGTTTTTTGATATGATCGTGACACCCGTTAAGACTTGGTGTGTACGACCTGATAAAAGCTCTAACATCTCTTTAGCGTGGTGGGAATCTCTTGGTTTACCTAAATATGATGCTTTGTTTTCATGTTTGATATATACAATGGTGTCTGCCCCAATCACAATAGCATCTTGATGTTGCATAAAGACTTCTTTCGCTTTGTGATAGGCAAGTGTCATCACATATTCTTCTTTTGTTGTTGGTTTAATGCTTGACTCATCAAATGAACTTGGAATGGTTTCAAAATCATAACCAGCATCTTTTAAAATTGATTGTCTTCTTGGTGATTGACTTGCTAATATAAGGCGCATGTTTATACCTCTTTTGGTATTATAACACATCTTAATGAACGTCTTTAATCGTGATATAATATGGCTATGCATCTAAAACAACGATTGATTCAATTGAATCAAGAACTTGAAAACAAAAAAATCTTACTTGCGGTCAGTGGTGGTGTAGACTCCATGGTGCTTTTACATGCTCTTAAACATAAGTCTCCTGTTGTAGTCCACGTCAATCATCATAAACGGGCATCATCTTATAAAGATGAAGAGCTTGTTGCATCTTTTTGTCAACAAGAAAATCTCGCTTGTGTCATTGAGCATCTCGATATCAAAAAAGGGAATTTTCAAGGTGAAGCGCACACGTTAAGACAAGCAATCTTTTTAAACATTGCCCATCAATATAATCTTCACTATATCATGACAGCACATCATCAAGATGACCACATCGAGACAATTATCATGCGTTTATTAAAAGGGAGTTCTTTTGAATATTTAGAGGGTTTAAAATCTAAAAAAGTCATTGATCACATCACGTTCTATAAGCCACTATTAAACATTCAAAAAAGTGAACTTTATGAGTATGCAACAACACACCAAGTGCCTTATATAGAGGATGTATCTAACCAAGAAACTGTATATGAACGTAATAAAATTCGGCATGAGATTATTCCTGCTTTAAAACAAATAGATCCTGATTATGAAACACACTTGGTTGAGTTTTCAAGACGTGTTCGAGAAACATCTTATCAATTGAAATTACAAGCATCTTTTTATGTCACACACCAATTATCAAAAAAACGACTACTTTCTTTAAACACGATTCTACAAGAAGAAATCATTCGACTATGGTTGAAAAGACATCAGGTAATACCTTCTAAAACATATGTGGAAAGAGTGTTAAAGGAACTTCAAAATTCTAAACCAAACATTGAAATTAAACTTAAAGATACCCTCTTCATTCAGCTATCTTATGATGCCATTTCAATCATACATAAAAACAAAGAAGATGTAATGTCTTCTATTCAAGTTGAACATGAAGGTTTATTTGGTGATAAACACGTTTCCATATTTTACGATAATAAACCAAACAACACCCTACCTCTCATTGAAATATGTTATAATAAATTGATTTTCCCACTCACCATAAGATATCGACAACCAGGTGATACTTTGCGTTTTCATTATGGCCAAAAAAAACTTAAAGACCATCTAATAAACATCAAATATCCCAAATATTTACGCGATTCACTTATTGTGATTGAAGATCAATCTCAACACATTCTCTATGTAGAAAATGTCTATACAAACAAAACGTTAGGAGATACTCACACACTGTGGGTATGTATACGCACACATGATGACACATGATATCGAAACAGTATTAGTTTCTGAAGCAGACATACAAGAAATTTGTAAGTCTCTGGGTTCTACAATCACACAAGATTACAAAGACAAAAAACCGCTACTCATTGGACTGCTTAAAGGGTGCATTCCTTTTATGTCAGATTTAGTGAAACATATTGATTTATACGTAGAAATTGAATACTTATCCGTGAGTAGTTATCATGGTGGTATTGCTTCTACTGGTGATGTTAAGATCAAAAAAGATTCTGATATCTCATTAAAAGGGAGAGATGTTCTCATTATTGAAGACATTGTTGATACCGCCAACACCATTACAACAATGCTTGAAGTATTTAAAAATAGAGGCGCAAATTCAGTCAAAGTCGTCACGTTACTTGATAAACCTGAAGGTCGTCAAAAACCATACATTCCAGATTACATTGGTACTACCATACCGAACCAATTTGTGGTTGGTTATGGATTAGATTACAATGAATTATATAGAAATTTACCTTATGTAGGTGTATTAAAAAAAGCTGTTTATGCAAACAAGGAGTCTTAATTCATGACAAAAAAACCAAACACACCATTAAAGAAAAAGCCTGATTATTTAGTCATTATTTTTACCCTCGTGATTGTTTTGGGTATTTTCTTATTTTTAAGAAATGCGCTTGAAGAACCGACACAATCTTTATCGTCTTTAGAAATCTCTGAAGCTGCAGATCAACAAGATATCGAGTATTTTTCATATCAACTTGTTGGTGGTGAAAACTTTGACCTTGTTAACGTCTCAGGGGTCATTAAAGCTGCAAGTGCTTCTAGTTATGGAGATATTAGACAGTTTACTGGTATCATGCGTATTGATGAAGCGGATGCCATTGCTCAAAAAGTTGAAGTCTCTGGTGGTACTACTGAAATTGTACCGTTGTCAGGTGTGACATTTTGGACAGTACTCATTAACATTTTACCGATTGGACTATTTTTAGTTGTTTTATTTATTATTTTTAGAAATGCAAATAGCCAAAACAATCGTGCTTTTGATTTCTCTAAAAATCGTGCCAAACTCAACCGTGAAAAAACGGTGACCTTTAAAGATGTTGCTGGGGTTGATGAAGAAAAAGAAGAGCTAGAAGAAATCATTGATTTCCTCAAAACACCTAAAAAATATGCTGATATGGGTGCTAGAATTCCTAAAGGTGTCTTACTCGTTGGTGCACCAGGTACTGGTAAAACACTCCTTGCAAAAGCTGTTGCGGGAGAAGCAAACGTTCCTTTCTTTTCAATTTCAGGTTCTGATTTTGTGGAAATGTTTGTTGGTGTTGGTGCATCACGTGTTCGTGATTTATTTAAAGTTGCAAAAGAAAATTCGCCATGTATCATTTTCATTGATGAAATCGATGCTGTTGGACGCCAACGTGGCGCTGGTTTAGGTGGTGGACACGATGAACGTGAACAAACATTAAACCAATTACTCGTTGAAATGGACGGTTTTACAGGAAACCTAGGCATCATCATTATGGCTGCTACCAATCGCCCTGATGTCTTAGACCCAGCTTTATTACGTCCAGGACGTTTTGATAGACAAATCACGATTGATTTACCAGATGTTAGAGGTCGTGAAGCAATTTTAAAAGTACACGCGAGAAATAAAAAGATTGACCCAAGTATAGATTTTAAAGGACTTTCTTTACGTATTCCAGGCTTTAGTGGTGCTGATATTGAAAACTTACTCAATGAAGCCGCACTTCTTGCTGCAAGAGAAAATCGTACCATGGTCATTGAAAAAGATTTAGACGAAGCAATGGATCGTGTCCGTATGGGACCAGCGAAAAAATCACGTAAGTTTACCCCAACAGAAAAGAAAACAGTTGCCTTCCACGAAGCAGGTCATGCTGTCATTGGTATTAAAGTTCCACATGCTAACGTGGTTCAAAAAGTGACGATCATTCCAAGAGGTCGTGCTGGTGGTTATAACTTAATGACTCCTGCAGAAGAAACATTCTTAGAGACAAAACAATCTCTTTTAGCAATGATTACGAGTTACTTAGGTGGTCGTGTTGCTGAAGAAATTAAATTTGATACCGTCACAACCGGTGCTTATAATGATTTTCAAATGGCGACTAAAATTGCGCGTGCAATGGTAACAGAATATGGAATGAGTGCGCTTGGACCTATTCAATATGAAAACCAAGGTGGTAGTGTCTTCTTAGGTAGAGATTACTACAAAGAAAAGAACTTCTCTGATCAAGTTGCGCATGAAATCGACAAAGAAGTTAGAGATATCATTACTGAGTGCTATGAAACTGCGCGTAAAATTATCACTGAAAATATCACATTATTAGATTCTATTGCTGAGTACTTACTCAATATCGAAACGCTGACAAAAGCAGATATTGATGAAATTGTTGAAACAGGAAAACTTTCTTGGTGGGAAAAACAACAAGAAAACAATGCGCCTCAAGAGGTTGAAGAAACACCAAATGCGTCTTGATAAATATTTAAAAGTATCACGCCTTATGAAGCGTCGCACTGTTGCAAAAGACGTTGCTGAAAAATCAAAAATAGATGTAAACGGAAAACCTGCAAAACCGAGTCATCAGCTTAAAATAGGTGATTCGATATCGATTCATTATGCATCTAAAACGATTATTGTGAAAGTGTCGTCACTGACACACATAAAAGATCAACTAATGTATGATGTCATTCAAGCTTAAATTCAAGTGGCCATATTCATGGCCATTTGTTATGAACTAAAGGAGTGTCTCATGGAAGACTTAGAACAAACCCGTATACGAAAAGAAAAACTTCAATATTTAAAAGACAAAGGTGTTGATCCTTTTGGCTCTAAATATATTAGAACCCATCATGCAAAAGACATAAAAGATACGTATGATGCGCTTTCTAAAGAGGATTTAGAAGAAACTCGCATTGAGGTTTCAATTGCGGGAAGAATTATGCTAAAGCGCGGCCAGGGAAAGGCTGGTTTTATGCATGTGAAAGATCGTAGTGGTACAATGCAAATTTATGTAAGACTCGATGATTTGGGTGAGGAACAATATGATGTTGTATCCCATAGTGATTTAGGTGATATTATTGGCGTAAAAGGTTTTTTATTTAGAACAAAAACCAATGAATTAACTATCCATGCTACACATTATACCCATCTTACAAAAGCACTAAGACCATTACCAGATAAATTTCACGGACTTCAAGATAAAGAAATTGCACGCCGTAAACGTTATTTAGATTTACTAACCAATGATGATGCATTACGTGTCGCGATATTACGTCCTAAAATCATTCGTTCAATTCAACATTTTTTTGATACTAAAGGTTTTATTGAGGTTGAGACACCCGTCTTACAAAAAACATTAGGAGGTGCTTCAGCACGTCCGTTTAGAACGTATCATAATGCTTTAGATATGGATTTTAACTTACGTATCGCAACTGAACTTCCTCTTAAAAAGTTACTTGTCGGTGGCTTAGAAGCTGTCTATGAAATTGGAAGATTATTTAGAAACGAAGGCATGGATGCAAAACATAATCCTGAGTTTACAACGATTGAGGCATATCTTGCATACTCTGATATGGATGGGATGATGGACCTTGTAGAAGACGTGTTCAATCAAGTTGCATTAGATGTTTTAGGTGAGGCAAAAGTACTGTATCAAGACCAAGAAATTCACTTTCAAAAACCGTTTAAACGCATCCATATGGTCGATGCAATTAAAGAAAAAACATCGATTAATTTCTTTGATGTCAAAACACTTGATGACGCAAAAAAACTTGCAAAAGAACATCACATACACGTTGAGAAACACTTTGAATATGGACATATCGTGGAAGCTTTCTTTGAACATTACGTTGAAGAAACACTCATTCAACCAACGTTTGTGTACGGACACCCAATTGAAATAAGTCCGCTCGCAAAGAAAAACGATCTTGATCCAAGATTTACTGAAAGATTTGAACTGTTTATCGTGAAAAGTGAGTTTGCTAATGCTTTTTCTGAGCTCAATGATCCAATAGACCAAAAAGAAAGATTTGATGCACAACAAGCTCAAAAAGCACTTGGAAATGATGAAGCAAACGATATCGATGATGACTTCTTAGAAGCGCTTGAATATGGTATGCCTCCTGCTGGTGGATTAGGAATTGGTATTGATCGTCTCATTATGCTTCTCACCAATACACCTAACATTCGAGATGTCATTTTATTTCCTCATTTGAAAACAAAAGAATAAAAAACCACTCTTTATAGAGTGGCTTTTTTTTATGATGTTCCTTCAATAATCCCTAGCTCATCCGCAATTTCTAAATAAATATCATCAATTGGATAGAAATCAACCTTAAGTCTTTTAAACATGTGATAGGTTAAATCATCTAAATCTTTAAACATATTGATTGGAATTGGTTCTTGATTCGATAATTTGTCGATGAGTTTTTTTTCAAAGTCCATTAATTGATCTAAGTCAGTTTGTTGAAATTCTTCTAATCCTAAGATTTCTTGTTGAAATTCGATTGTAGATAATAATAAATTGACTTCTTTTGCATGTTTTTCTAACGCATGGACGTCTTCGTTAAAATATTTCTTTAAAATATCTTCAATTTCATCAATTTGATCTGCTAAATAATAAAACCCAGTTTGAAATATATTGAGTTCATCCTCATTGTATGA
>CAZYNC010000004.1:0-6760 GCA_964648785.1 uncultured Acholeplasmataceae bacterium | reverse complement strand
TCACGTGTTGCTTTCGCAAACGCTAATTGACACTCAGTGTTGACGTTAATTTTTGAGACTCCTAAAGAAATCGCTTTTTTAACCATGTCATCTGGAATACCTGATCCACCGTGTAATACAAGTGGTACACCACCTGTAACGTTTTGAACTTCTTCTAAAACTTCAAAGTTAAGACCTTTCCATGTTGGTGGATACATCCCATGAATATTTCCAATCCCTGCAGCAAACATGTCAACACCTGTAGCAGCAATTTGACGGCATTCTTCTGGATCGGCAATTTCTCCTCCACCAATAACACCATCTTCTTCTCCACCAATTGAACCAACTTCAGCTTCTACTGAAACGCCTTTAGCGTGGCACATTGCAACAACTTCTTTTGTTTTTTCTAAGTTTTCTTCAAATGGATAGTGAGATCCATCAAACATAATGGATGTAAATCCAGCTGCGAGTGCTTTTTGTGCACCTTCATATGTACCATGATCCAAGTGAACAGCGACAGGAACGGTGACACCTACAAAGTCGTGTACTTCTTTTACCATTCCCATGACGTTTCTGTAACCACCCATATATTTAGCTGCACCTTCAGATACACCTAAAATAACAGGTGATTGAAGTGCTTGAACTTCTTCTAAGGTTGCTTTAATCCATTCTAAATTGTTAATGTTGATTTGAGCAATCCCATAACCTTCTTTGTGTGCTTTTAAAAGCATGTCACGTGCTGATACTAATGCCATATTTTTTTCTCCTTTGTGTTTTCAATGTTATTATACATGAATTTTATGTTTTGTTTTGTAAGTTTTATACAAGAAAAAAGTCTCTTGGAGACTTTTTAATCTTCGTCATACATATCTTCGTAATCATCCATGATGTCGTTATAGTCTTCATCATCGAAGTCTTCATCAAAATCAAGCTCGACATCATCACCGTCATCTTCATCGGTTGATTTCATTGAAATTTCTACATCGATATATTCTTTTTCTTCCAAAATTGCTTCGATTTCTTCTTCATCTTCAATGATATCGATTTCTTCTTCATCTTCATCATCATCGTCTTCTACAAGTGCTGTTTCTTCTTCAGATGGAAGTGTAATATCATCAATGTTGAAATCAGTAAATTCGATATCTTCTTCGACATCTTCTTCGCTTGCATCAACATCACCAACGTAAGCAAATCCTTCTTTATCCCATAGTTCTAAGTTGTTTTCTTTAAGATTCCAAAGATTATCACCGCAAAATACAAATTTTGCGCTATGTGTTAAGTCTAAATAAAAAGCATTTAATTTTTGAAAATCATTTTTGTCAAACCCTTTCACTTCAAAGATGTAATTAATGATATCTTGAAGCGGTGTGTCTTCGTTTCTTTCTCTAAGATAGAGTTCTGCTAGCTCTAACATTGATAATGAATCATTTGGTTTGTTCATTGACGCCTCCTAAAAACGTAACTATTGTAACGTAAACCACATACATTTGCAAGCATTTATGATGACAATGCTAAGACAATCACAAGAATGACTGCCGCAATGATAAATAATTTAAGCATTTTCTTAACAAACTGTATTGTACCTAAAATAACAATGATTAAAAGTAAAATGCTTCCTGGAATTTTAATGAGTTCTGGGAGTGGCGAGATAACTTGATCATAAAATCCTAAAATGAGTTGATCAAATTGAATGAGGTCTTGAAGAAACGCGTTTACATCTCCAAAAATATTATTGATAAAATCTAATATACCTGTCATGTTTAGCCCTCCTTAGTAACTAAAATCCCTTTCTATTTTCAACAGCTTTTGCGAGTGTTTGGCTATCCGCATATTTAAAATCTGTGCCCATAGGCAACCCATAGGCGAGTCTTGTAACATGAATGCTTTCATGAAATAAAGCGTGTAAGTATTTTGCTGTGAGTTCACCTTCTACGGTGCTGTTGGTTGCGATGATCATTTCTTGGAATTGCGAGATTCTTGATTGAAGTGTCTCGATATTAAGGTCTTCATTTGAAATACCTCTAGAAAAATCAATGAGACTTCCAAGGACGTGGTAATACCCTTTGTATGTTTGCATTTTTTCAAGTGAAATCACATCTTTTGCTTCCGCAACAACCATGACTATCTTTTCTCTTGTATCATCTTTGCATATTTGACAAATGGGTTGATCTGTCATCATATGACAAATTGGGCACGTATGAATGTTGTTCGTGACGTCTTCTAAATGTTTAGAAAACGAAAGAATCTCTTCTTTAGATTGTGAGGTTACTAAGTGAAGTGCTAATCTTTCAGCAGTTTTTTCACCAATACCTGGTAATTTTTGAAAATCTTCAATGAGTTTTTCAAGACTATTAGGATACATTAGAATCCAAATCCACCCATTCCGCCTGTAAATTGTCCCATGGTTTCTTCTGTTTCTTTTTCGATTTGTTTAAGGGCATCATTTGTTGCCATGACAATAGCATCTTGAAGAAGTTCAACATCTGATAACAATGCTTCATCAATTTGAACATCGATTAATTGTTTTGTTCCTTGTACAATGACTGTAACGCCACTTGCTTTTCCAAAAAACTCTTTAGACTCGAGTTGTTCTTGAGCTTCTAACATTTGTTTTTGCATTTTTTTGAGTTTGTTTAACATGTTTGGATTCATTTTAATTTCCTTTCTTAACTGCTTTGTCGCCAAAATAATCTTGAGCGAGATCAAATGCGTCATCTGAGTTTGTTATTTTGTTTGTTTGATATAATTTTAAATCACGTTGCGTCAATTTCGGTTCTACGTGACCTTGTTTCCATAATGTGACATATTCTGCTTTAATCGCTTGCCAATCATTTTTTAAAATGGCGTGATAATCTTCTATGACGTTTGATTTATTATTAAGAATGTCGAGTATATCTTTTTTTATGTCGCTTTCATACATTTGTAACGCTGAGGAAAGATCATCATATACAAGAAGCATTTCACGCTCTGAGATAGCTTCTAGTTCACCTTTAAATAATAGATGGGCTGATAATTCTTTACCTGGTTCATCATAGTGTTCGAGTTTATGCCATGCACTTAGTAATCGTTCTTTTTTAGATTTATCACTTTGATGTAAAATTCGTTCTACATCCTCTATGGTGACAAGTGGCACTCTATCGTGCTGTTGTCTATTGTTTATTTGAGGTTCGTTTATGTTAGTTTGAGGTTCTTGATGTTGAACAATGGTTACTTTTGATTGGGGTAATACTTGTTGTTGTTTTTTTAATTGTTCAATCTCTTGGCGTAAGACTTGAATTTCTGACGAAACATCCGTATGGATGATCGTTTGATGTTCAATCATTTTGATAATGGCGAGTTCTAAATACGTTTCTTTTTGTGTTGTATATTTAATATCATAACTGAGTTGATTGATAACATCTAAAAAGTGATAAAGTTTCTCAAAAGGTATATAAGAGGCTATTATTTCATAGTAGCCTTTTTCTTTTGTTGCTTTTTCTTTTAAGACGTGTGACAGTGCTTCTGTTAAATCTGCTAGAATTCGAGAAACTTCTTTACCTTGTACCATTTGATTTTTAATGATGTTGAGTGCTTCAGATGTTTCTTTATTCATGATTGCAAGTAGTAGTTGTTCAAGATCTTTACTAGATACTGCACCCGTCACTTGATAAACAAGTTCTTCGGTGATTTCATTGGATGCATATGCTCTTACTTGATCTAATAGTGAAATAGAATCTCTGACAGATCCACCACCAAGTGTTGCAACTGCTTTTGTTGCTTCTTTGGTAATATTAATGTTTTCTTTGCGTGCAATGTCTTCAATTTTTTTTGTTATTTTCTCAGGAGATACAAGCGTAAAATCAAAGCGTTGACAGCGTGAAAGAATCGTTTGAGGAATTTTATAGATTTCCGTAGTGGCAAGAATAAAAATCACATGTTTTGGGGGTTCTTCCAGTGTTTTAAGAAGAGCATTAAATGCGCCTGTTGTAAGCATGTGGACTTCATCAATAATATACACTTTGTATTGCCCTACACTAGGCATAAATTTTACTTTATCCCGGATATCTCTTATTTCATCAACACCGTTATTAGAAGCAGCATCAAGTTCAATGATATCGGTCATATCGGAGGCTTTTAATTGATGATATATCTCACAATGTGGATACGTTTCTTCACCTTCTTGAAAACAATTAATGGCTTTGGCAAATATCTTCGCAATTGATGTTTTACCGGTACCACGAGGTCCACTGAATAAATAGGCATGAGATGTTTGATTAAATTTTAGTGCGTTTTGCAGTGTTTGAATGACTGCTTCTTGACCAATAACATCTTCAAATGTTTTTGGACGATATGCACGATACAATGCGATATATGCCATGTGGTCCTCCTTTCATTATTATAACATAAATTGTGTGTTATTTACCGAGACAAAAACGTCTAAACATGTCATCAACAAGTGTTTCATGATATCTTTGTCCGGTTATATCAGATAATGCTTCCCAAGCTTCTCTTAGATCTAATTGGATCATATCAATTGGTAAATGTGTTTGTGTTGATTGTAACCCTTGATGGAGGTGTTTTAAGCATGCTTCCAATAATTGAATTTGTCTTTCGTTTGATAAGAATGCTAGGTTTCTTGTCTCTAAATGATCAAGTTCAAACAATGATAGAATAGCCTCTTCTAATACATGCAAATTGCGTGCTTGTTTTGCAGAGAGAGAAATCACTTCTAAACCAGTTTGATTATCACCAATATCGCTTTTGTTACCAACAATAAGATGTGGTTTTGTTTGTATTTGTTTTAACAATGTTTTTTCTTCTTCATCAATAGGTCTTGACTGGTCAACAACGAATAAGATGAGTTCGGCTTTATCAATTGTTTCCTTTGTTTTTTTGATCCCGATGCTTTCAATAATATCTGTGCTGTGATGAATGCCTGCTGTATCTAATAAATGAAGTTTAATGCCGTGAATGTCGATATATCCTTCGATCACATCTCGTGTGGTACCAGGAATATCTGTAACGATTGCTTTCTCTTCTTTAACAAGTGCATTTAATAGGCTTGATTTTCCTACATTAGGTTTACCAATAATCGCTGTTTTTATTCCTTTGAGTATCACCTTATTTTTTTGAGATTCTTTAAGGGTATGCGTGAGTTCCTCAATAAAAGATACAAGTTGTGGTTCTAGATATGTTTGCGTGATTTGGTGTTCAGATTCATACTCAGGATAATCAATATTGACTTCAATGTGTGTTATCCAAGACATAATTGTTTCTTTATACGTTTGTATTTTTTTTGAAATTTTTGATTGTAAACCGTGTTGTGCTACTTTTATTTGAAGGTCATTTTCTGCATTGATTAAATCCATGACAGATTCTGCTTGAATAAGATCGAGCTTTTGATTTAGATAGGCTCTTTCTGTAAACTCTCCTGGTTTTGCAAGCTCAATATTATGTTTTAATAGTGTGTTTAAAACATTTTGTGTTACTTGAATCCCACCATGACAAAATATTTCTACCATGTGTTCACCGGTATATGATTTTGGCGCATGATACGTTGCAACCATGACGTCATCAATCAATTTTTTGTCTTCAATCAATTGAGTGTGTACCATTGTATTAGGTTTTAACGTCATTAGATCGATATTCGGAAAAAGAGGTGATGACGATAAAATCGCATCTTTTCCACTGACTCTTATGATAGAAATAGCACCTTTTCCGTATGGTGTTGCAATCGCTGCGATTGTCGATTGAATCATAAGTGATCTTCTAACTCCTCGTGAGAATGGTCTTTTCTAAATGGGTTAAACCCTCTTGCTAAATCTCTTAAAAATATAAACAAGAAAATAAATAACCCTACAATAAGACCTAACACGATAAACCCACTACCTAATATAAGTCCAATGATTGCAGAAGACCAAATCGTAGTAGCGGTGGTAATACCTTTAATAGAGCCTTTTTCTTTTAATATAACGCCAGCACCTATAAACCCAATTCCGGTAAGAACTTGCGCAATGATACGTTGGGTTTGAACTTCTGTCATTCCGAGTTGTTGAATCTCATACTCGTATAATAAGCGTTGCATGATGGCAATCGCTGCGCTTGCAAATGCAACAAGCATGTGGGAAGATATACCGGCAGCTTTACCAATTTTTTGTCTTTCAAACCCAATAAAATACGCAATGACAGAGGTTAAAAATAAAGGTAGTAAAATAACGTAAAATAACTGTTCTAATGAAATCGTACTATCTAAAATATATGACATAGGTTACTCCTTTGATTGCTTAATATGGTGAATTACATCTTGAACGAATTGTTGTTCATGTTCCCATGAAGGAAGTCTTGCACCAGATGCTTTTGCGTGTCCACCACCTTCATATTTTTCTGCAAGGGTATTAATAGTAGGTCCAGATGATCGCAAGCGAATACGAATTTCGTTTTCATATTCAATCATTAATGCCCAAACTGGATACCCATCTAATCCCCCTATTAAATTGACGACCGATGCGGCTTCTTCATCGGTAACCCCGTAAGATTCAATGATATTTCTTGGCATTTTAAGATAAATAAACCCACCTTCAACTGTTATGAAGTTAGAATAGACATATCCTTTTAATGCAAATACTTTAAGTGATTCTTTGCTTAATTTTGAATCGATATATTCGACATCAACACCAGCTTCAATTAATAAACCAGCTAAAGTATGTGTCCTTTTGGAAACCCCTCTATAACGGAATCTTCCAGTATCGGTTATCAAACCTGTATAAAGTGCAATTGCAGATTCTAATGGTATCTTTAAATC
>CAZYNC010000003.1:16511-26838 GCA_964648785.1 uncultured Acholeplasmataceae bacterium | reverse complement strand
AAGAAGAGTGTGTCAGTGCACGCTCATACAATTCTAGATTGTTCGGTTTTATTTGAAGAATGTCAAACAGTCTGTTCATGGTTTCCTTGATACGTGTCTAAAGCATGCTTTACTTTTTCAATTACATTAGCTTCAGCCATTTCTTTGGCTTGCCTGATCGCATTTTTAAATGCAAACCCGTCTGATGAACCGTGTGCTTTAATGACGATGTGATCAAACCCCATCAACAAAGCACCACCAATTTCAGATGCATCTAGTGACTTTTTGAGATTTTTAAGTGCTTTTCTCATAAAAATAGCACCAATGATAGAAAAAAAGCTTGACTTAATTTCTCTTTTTAACACCATGGACATACCTTTTGCGGTACCTTCCATCGTTTTCATGACAATATTTCCAGTAAAACCATCCGTTAAAAAGATATCAGCATCTGATGTGACAACGTCTTTGGGTTCCATATTGCCATAAAAATGAAGTGTTGGATGAGATGCTAATAATGTGTGCACTTCAACATCAAATTCACGACCTTTTTTATCTTCGGTTCCAATATTAATGAGCGCAACTGTTGGATGATCTCGTTTTAATACTTCTTTGACAACAACGGATGCATACATTGCAAATTCGACTAAATGTTCAGGTTTAAAATCAGTGTTAGCACCACCGTCTAATAAAATGCGTCCTTTTTGATCATAAGATGGAATAATAGGTGCAATCGCAACACGTTTCATATGTTTCATACGACGTATAATAAAATGACCACCTACAACAACAGCTTGAGTAGGTCCAGCAGTAACAAAGCCATCAGCATGGCCATCTTTAACGTATTGCATGGCCATAAACATCGACATTTCTTTATTACTTCGATATACTTTGACAACGTCTTTTTCGGCCATATCTAATGCGTGTGGTGTGTGGATGATCGTGAGTCTTGGGTGTGACTTTAGAAATGGAGCCATTTTATCTTGATCCCCAAATATTGTGACTTCTATATTGTCGTATGCTTTGAGCGCTTGCATCACTCCGTCACAAATCGATTTTGGTGCGTCATCTCCACCCATACCATCGACTGAAATTCTAATCATATTGTCACCTTCTTTCATGGTGTATTATAACATATTCCCATGTTATTGTTGTTGTTTCGTTTCCGTATAAAGCGCATAAACATCATTGATAAGGCCTGCATCTAACACATAGTCAATATGTTTAAAAGGTGGCATACCACTTTGTATAAGACCTAACATATCACCAGGTCCTCTTGTATACAAATCGTGTTGACTAATGTCAAACCCATTGGATGTTGTTTCTAATATTTTAAATCTCTCGTCATCGGGATGATTAGAAATTAAATAACACACTCCTTTTAGATCACCACGTCCTAGTCTACCTCTTAATTGATGGAGTTGTGCTAATCCAAAATAATCTGCTTCCAGTATCAACATAAACGTAGCCGATTTTATATCAACACCTACTTCGATCATTTGCGTGGAAATGAGAATACCTTGAGGTTGATTTTTAAACGTTTCCATGACTTTTTGTTGGTCTGTTTTTGACATTTGACCGTGTAACACGTACACATCTTTAGAAAAAGTTTGTTTAAATAGATGATACGTATTGATAATATTATACGTGACATGATCGCTATCAATCGCGGGGACGACAACAAAACAATGCTGATGATGTAGAAGTGCTAATTGGAGCTGCTTCATAATATCTTGAAGTGCAAGTGGACTTACACTAATCGTTTTGATAGGTTGTCTACCTTCAGGTCTTGATAAAAGTTGATAAACTTTTACATCCCCTAACATACTTCTTAGCAATGTTCTAGGAATAGGTGTTGCGGTTATATACATCACATCCTCATCTAATGCTTTTCGAATGAGTTGTTTTCTGATGTCAACACCAAATTTTTGTTGTTCATCAATGATGACAAGTCCTAATTGATGAAATAGAACATGCTTTGAGGCTAATATATGTGTTCCAATGACGAGTTGAATGTGACCGTTTTGAAGTTGTGTTTCAATCGTTTTTTTATGATCCACTGATGATGTTAACACTTCTACATGAATAGATGGAAAATATGACCTTACGACTTCAGCATGTTGTCTTGCTAATATTTCAGTTGGAACCATGAATGCAACTTGATAACCTTGCTCGATGTAAAAACATGCAAGTAATATTGCAATCACGGTTTTTCCTGAACCAACATCGCCTTGAATGAGGTGTCTAAGTGATTGATCTTGTTTTACATCGGTTAAAAGATTTTGTATGACCTCTTCTTGATCAGTTGAAAGTTGAAAAGGTAATTGTGAAAGATAAGGTTCTAACATAAAAGGTTTCGTGAATCGCAAGAACTGTCGATACTTAGGACTTGCGATGTGTTGAAAAAGATGCCATATTTCTTCGACTTTAAATCGTGTTACTGCCGCATCAACTTCAGCTTCATTTTTAGGAAGATGAATCGATTGATATGCTTGATGGATTGACATGAGATGTAGTTTTTCTATCACATGATGAGGTAAAGATTCTTTTAACTGAACTGTTTCGAGTACGTGTTTGATCATGTGATGTACTCTAAAGTCAGGAATGCTCTCTAGATGATATTGTGATACAAGTTGATTTTCTAGTCGAATCGGTTTTAATTGCGATACAATAAAAACATTATTTTTAGCGTCATATTTTCCTCGTACTAAATAAGATTCACCTACAACTAATACGTGTTTTAAATAGGCTTGTTGATAAGCAATACATGATAACTTGCGTCCTTCTACTTCTAATTTAAAACTCACTTTTACAACACGATGACGTGATAATACAGGTGCAGCAATTAATACACCTTTTTTTATGTGATGAATCTCATCTAAAAAATATGACGTATAACGTTTTGGAAATGTGTTAAGTAGGTCTATTTCTGTCTTGATCTCTAGTTTAGTGAGAGCATCTTGTGTTTTTGGACCTATACCTTTGATATCTTTAATGTGTCGATCCATAAACTTTGTGTAGTAAAAACATATCTGCAAGCACGATTGCAACTGTGTTTTCTATCACGATTCCAGCACGTCTTGCGATCGCAACATCATGTCTCCCTTGTGCTTGTAACGGTGCGACTTTTTGATCAGAGAAATCAAATGTTTCTTGCGATTTTTGAATGGATGATGTTGGTTTTACAAAGACATCGATGACGATTGGATTTCCATTTGAAATACCACCTGTAACACCACCACTATGATTGGTTTTTGTTTTACCTGTTTCATCGATTATCACATCATTAAAGGCACTTCCTTTTGCTTCTAATAAATCAAGTGTATCTCCAAAACTGACAAGTTTGACAGCAGGAATAGACATTAACATCTGTGTGATGGTGGCATCTAATTTATGAAACATCGGCTCGCCTAATCCAATAGGAACATTCTCGATGGTCACTTTAATTCTCCCTCCGACTGAATCACCTTCTTGACCAATTGAAGTGATATATGCATCAAATTGAGATGGATCTTTACAAGTCCCTAATGAGATGAGTTCATGCTTAAAGATATAAGGGACCATCATTTTCGCGATAGAACCAGCAGCAACTAATGCTGCCGTGAGTCTTCCTGAAAAACGACCCCCACCTCTGTAATCATGAAATCCTAAATATTTCTTCATTGCAACAAAATCAGCATGACCTGGTCTTGGATGTGTTTTTAAGTGTTCATAATCTTTTGATATGACGTCTTGATTTTCAATCATAATATGAATAGGTGATCCAGTTGCGCGACCGTTAAAAACACCAGACGTAATCTTAAATTCATCCATCTCTACTCGCGCAGTTGTACCGATTGCACCTGGTCGTCTTAATGCTAACGCTTCTTTTATAACATCTTCATTGATTTCTGTTCCTGGTATCACACCATCAACAACGACACCAATAGCTTGTTGGTGAGATTCGCCATATAAAGTGACTTGAAATAATTTACCGAATGTATTCATACATCATACTCCTTTTAATTGTTCTATGATGAGATCTTGATGCTTTAATGGTTGGTTGATAAACAATTCAAAACTTTTCATCGCTTGATAAATCAACATGAGTTTACCATTGAATGCTCGATCGCTTAATGATAAAACAGAAGTGCGTTTGTGATAGATTAAGTCAATCACAACTTCTGGCTGACACCCTAGTGACTTCCATTTAGATATTAACGCTTGATCAAAATCATGACTTGTAGCTTGAATTATCACTTGACATTGTTTTATATGCGTATCTTCATAATTGAATTCTTTGTGCATAATAGGTTGTTTGTTAGAATTGTCTCTTTTGAATATCATGGGTTCAACACCATGACGTTTACATACATCATAAACCGATTTTGCGGCACCACCATTACCAAGTATACAAACTTGTTGATCTTTAAGTGATATATCATAGTATGCGAGTAACTGATCAAATCCATACGCATCCGTATTATCACCAATGACTTTGTTTTCTCTCATATAAATTGTGTTGACAGATCCTATGTTTTTAGCTGTCTCACTCAGTTCATCACATAAAGACATCACAAACTCTTTATATGGTTTTGTCACTTGTAGACCTTGAAGATTTCCTTTTCTTAGTTGATCTATGTAATCTTTTACTTTATCTTTTTCAACATCAAAAAGAGTATAGGTGAGAACCAACTTTGTATAGTGTTGAAATACTTCAAAAATCTTTGGTGACTGACTGTAACTAATGTCTTGACCAAGTAATCCAAAAATCATTGTTGATAATCCTTTGATACGCGCATGAGGGTTTCAAATAGTTGTACTGCATAGTGCTCTAAATCTTTATTGTTTAATTGCTGTTTCATGCGCGTCAAAATAAGCTGTTCTCTATGTGTATCTAAAACAGGTGTTTGGATATGTTTTTTGATTTCACCAATCTCTTTTACAAGCGCCATTCGTGATTCAAATAAAGCAAGTATTTGTTGATCAATGGCATCAATAGATGCTCTTAATGTTTCAATACTCATCGATTTTTCCTCCTAAAGATCTATATACATCATAAAATTGTGGATATGATTTTTGAATCGCTTCTGCGTGTGTTAACACAATGGGATGTTGAGCTCGAATGGATGCAATCGCAATCGTCATTGCGATTCTATGATCATCTTCACTTGATAAGGTGACATGACCTTGAAATGATTCAACACCTTCAATTGAAAGTGTGTTGTTTTCATAAACATGCATGACCCCTAATTGATCTAAGACATGCATCATGGTATGAAGACGATCTGATTCTTTAAAGGTTAATCTATCGACGTTTTTAAATACAGATGTACCTTTAGATAACGCTGCTAAAACCATAAGGATGGGTCCTAAATCAGGAATATCGTCTAAATCGATTGTGATGCCGTGTGTTTGTGAGGGAGAGGCGATAACGCCTTCATGGGTCCATGTTAATGCACCACCCATGTTTGTGATGATATCTAACACTTTAGCATCTCCTTGTTTTGAGTCTTTCTTAAGACCTTTAACGTGGATTGGATGTCCAATGATACCTGCCACTAAAAAGAATGCAGCTTGAGAATAATCACCTTCAATGTCAATACTTCTAGGTTGATATGATGCTGTTTTTGATATTGTATAAGTGTGTTGATCTACATGAACGTGAACACCAAAGTGTTTCATAATATCTATCGTCATGTCGACATAGGATTTTGAGGTGAGTGCGTGTTCAATTTCAATGGTGACATCACGACTTAAGCGTGGAGACATCATCAACAATCCTGATATAAATTGCGAGCTTTTTGATCCGTCGACTTTAAAGTGATGGTCATGAATAGGACCTTTGACTTCAAGCTGCGTGTGATTTAAACGTTTGATTTGATTTTTAAATAGTGTTTCATAAACATCAAGGGGTCGTTGAAATAATCGTTCAGTTCCTTGAAAAATAACGTGCTCAAATATTGCCATAGACATAGGAATGAGCATTCTTAGTGTCGAGCCTGAAGCAAAACAATCAATCGGTGTTTGATCGTATTGTAATTTTCTAGCATCTATCTTTTCACCATCTATCAAGACACCAAAATGCTTGAGTGCCGCTTTGGTTGCCTCAACATCTTGAGATAAGGGCATGTTATGTATCGTTGAAATACCGTTTGCAAGACTTGCAATAATGAGTGCACGGTGGGCATAAGATTTTGATGTAATAATGTCAAGTTCACCTTTTAAAAACGAAGGCGTTATCAAGATGGTACTCATAATGTATGAATAATGGGTTGTCCAATGTCTTGAAGTAAAACAAATTTTAACCCGTCTTTTCGTTGTTTTTTATCTAATTGCATGGCGATTTCATATGACTCTACCTTTTGAATGTTCATATCCAGTAACCCATAAAGATTGAATACTTCGATGAGTTCTTGTTTTAATGCCTTAGGCGTGATATGACATTCAATGCCTTTTTCAATTGCATACACCATTCCGTGACTAATTGCCTCTCCATGTTTAATCGATTGATATCCCATCTCTTTTTCAATCGCATGTCCAAGTGTATGTCCAAAATTTAAAAACATGCGTTCATGTTGTTCAAAAGGATCTTTTTTTACAATATTTATTTTGACTTGTAGTGCTTTTGAAATAACTTCTTTGATGTTGTGGTGTATGTCTTTTAATGTGTGAAATAAACTTGGGTCTCCTATTAATCCTGCTTTGATGATTTCTGCATACCCATTATGTAATTCTCTTTTTGATAATGTTGATAAAAAATCAAGTTGGATAAACACAAAAGTAGGATCGTAAAACTGTCCAATTAAATTTTTCCCGTGTATCGTATTGATCCCAACTTTTGAGCCTACACTACTGTCAACCATAGAAAGCAATGTAGTTGGCACTTGTATAAACGCTATTCCGCGCAATAACGTCGCTGCAACAAATCCTGTGAGATCACCTACAACCCCACCACCAATTGCAAGTATCACATCATCACGTTTAATGCTATGGCTTAAAAAAGCATGACAAATCGTTTCATACACTTGAAGTGACTTTGATGTTTCACCAGGTTGAATCACGTGGATATAGGTATCAAATCGGTCTTTTAAAGCTTGAAAAACATCTTGATGCAGATCATAAACATGGTGATCCGTCACGACAAAAATCTTTTGATAAGACTTTAATCGTTCATACAATGGAGAAAAATCGTGTTGTTCGATCGTAATATCATAATGTAAATCATGAATGGTCATGTTCAAATGCCTTTCTTTTTTCTCTTGATGTTTTAAGAATCTGCTTCAACGTTGTTTCATCATGATGCTTAATTGCTTCTTCTATTGCATGAAGTTCCTCTTTGAAGTGTTTAATTGCATCTAATAAATAAGCTTGATTACTTAAAAATAATTCTGTCCATAAAGATTCATTAATGTGTGCAATACGGGTTAAATCTCTAAATGAATCTCCGGTGAATACCTTTGATATAGGGTCATGTCCTAACATGAGACTGACCGCAATAACATGCGTTAATTGAGACGTGTACGCAATCATTTGATCGTGAGTAGCTGCTGATATTCTAGTAATCGTTTTAAATCCAAGTTGTTTTCCAATAATGTCTAAAAGTTCATAATCTGATAGTGTTGCTTTTTCTGATTCAATGATCAAAAAATGATTATTGTGAAACATGTTTGGATCTCTAAAATCATATCCTTCTTTCGCACGACCAGCCATTGGATGATGCGAGACATAATGAATGTCATCACGAAGTGCTTGTTCTATGTCATGAACGATACGTTCTTTTACACCAGAAATATCCGTTAAAAAAGCACCTTTTTTAAAAAGATGATGGTGGTCTTTCACAAAAGCAACATTTTGTTTTGGATACATCGCTAAAATGACAACATCTGCAAAAGATAATTGTGATAAGTTAGACGTTTCTAAAATAACGCCATCTTTTTCTGCTTGGATAACGTTTGCCTTATTAATATCATATCCATAGACTTGATGCCCATTTAACGTTAATTTTTCAGCGTATGATGCACCCATCAATCCAAGACCAACGACAAATATTTTCATTTTTTTAGTGCATCCATTAATGATTTTAATTGATGGATTTTATCCATCATTTGTAAGTATTTATCAAGCTTTAACGATTGCGCACCATCACTGTAGGCTATTTCAGGTTGGGGGTGAATTTCTACTATTAACCCATCAGCGCCAACAGCCACACTCGCAAGCGATAAATCTTCAATCATTGAGTATTTACCTGCCGCATGTGAAGGATCAATGATGACTGGTAAGTGGGAAAGTTCTTTGACAGCTAAAACAGCACTGATATCTAATGTGTTTCTCGTGTATTTTTCAAATGTACGTATACCACGTTCGCATAAAATAACGGATTCATTTCCACCTGCCATGATATATTCTGCAGACATGAGCCACTCTTCAATGGTTGCTGATAATCCTCTTTTTAGGAGTATCGGTTTTCTAGATTGTCCTAATGCTTTTAATAATTGGAAATTTTGCATGTTTCTAGCACCAACTTGAATGATGTCTACATAGTGTTCAAAATGGTCTAAATCTTCTGAAGACATGATTTCGCTCACAACTTTTAATCCGACTTGATCAGCAACACGTCTTAGCATTTTAAGACCTTCAATACCGTGTCCTTGAAAGCTATAAGGGGATGTTCTAGGTTTAAATGCACCACCTCTTAAAATGGTCCCACCGCCTTCTTTAACAGCGAGTGCAGTTTGTAATAATAAGGGTTCGGTTTCAACTGAACAAGGCCCTGCCATCATTTGAAAAAAGCCGCCACCAATTTTAATATCATCACCTAAATCAATGATGGTATCCTCTTTTTTAAAGCTTCTACTCGCTTTTTTAAATGGTGTTTGAACGCGCGTGACTTTAAAGACACCGTCATACGCATACATATCACGTTCATCTAAAACGGCAGTATCTCCTATGACACCAAAAACAATGACCTTATCAGAAGAAACGTCTTTAATTTCATACCCTTTCTTGATGAGATCTGTTGTGATTTTATTGTATTGTTCTTTTGTGGCACCTTGTTTTAATTGAATAATCATTGTTTTCTCCTTTTTATATAAAAAAATTCCTGGAGCATCCAAGAATCTACATTATTGTTGGCGTCCTTTGTATCAACAGAAAAGGAATGCCTAATTAAGACAATTCCTTACACAAGATATGCATAATAATATGTGTGTTTTGTTGACATGAAAACGACCTCTTATGGTGTTTGTATAAATATTATCATAATCCCTTAAGAAAAACAATATGATTTGCTTATTTATGATAAGGGTGATGGTGTTTTATTTTGTCACATCGAAAGAGTTGTTCTATCAGGATGACACGTGCGAGTTGATGTGGGAATGTCATCTTTGAAAATGAGATGTGATGTTGGGCTTTTGCTTTGACTTCTTGATCTAGACCGTGTGATCCACCTATAATGAAAACGGTGCTTAATTCGTCTTCAAAAAGTTGACAAAAATCATATGTATCTACTATGTTGCCTTCAATTTCTAACGTGATAATGTGTTTCTCGTCTTTGATAAGTCTTAAAATATCTGCTGCTTCTTTTTCAATCGTGGATTCTTTAATTTCAATGATATCGATGTGTTTTAATTGTTTGTAATAATGATGAAATGTCTCTTTTAATCCTGCTGTTTGAAGCTTTCCAACGGCAATGATTTTCATAAAATAACCTTTACAATGTCATGTTGACGCGCATAAATAATTTCTAAGTCAAGTGGTCTTTTGATATGTTTAACTAGAGATTGTTCAATATCTAATGGGGAATTGCAATCTTCACTAATGTGAGTGATTAACCAATATGTTTTAAAAGGTCCCATCCATGTATCAATAAGTTTTGATGCATCATCATTAGAAAGATGACCTTTTTCTCCTAAAATACGTCTTTTTAAATGCATAGGTCGAGGTGATTGTAGCAATTTTTCTGGATGATGGTTGGATTCCATAATATATAAGTGCGCCTCTTTTAACAACGCGTGATAAGCTTGGTCAACATACCCTGTGTCTGCACCATGAACAACTTTATGTGCTTGATCTTCAATCACAAATCCTACTGGCTCTTTCGCATCATGGGATAATAAAAATGGTGTAATTTTCATGTGCTCAATCACAAACGGCCGTTCTGATTGAATGAGATGGAGCGTTGGTTTAATCAACTTTTTGATGTCATCTTGGAGTTCATCAAAAGTACCTTGTGTCATATAGATGAAAGGTTGATAAGATTCGAAAATTTTTTTCAATCCAAGGGTATGATCACTATGTTCATGAGTAATTAAAACATGATGAATATCATCCCAGGTATAACTTAAATCTTTGAATCTTTCTTGCATCTTAT
>CAZYNC010000003.1:11725-16411 GCA_964648785.1 uncultured Acholeplasmataceae bacterium | reverse complement strand
TGATGAATATCATCCCAGGTATAACTTAAATCTTTGAATCTTTCTTGCATCTTATTTTTTGAAATGCCGAGATCTACGCACACAATCACTTGTTGGCTTTCTATAAGCGTCATATTTCCTTTAGATCCACTTGCTAAACTGTAAATATTCATGAAATCTCCTAGAAGTATTTTAGCATACTATTATGTGATTTAAACTTATCAGTTGAAAGTGGTTGCATATGATGGGAAATCATGCTATATTATACGTGCTTGTATTGAGATTGAAGGAGTGAATAAAACAATGATAAATCATAACAAAAATATTAAGCGAGTGATGACTCTTATTTTTATTTTAGGGCTCACATTCACCTTGGTTGCCTGTGGTAATCAAAATGCTGTACCGTATGGAAGTGTCTCAGATGATGCCTATGTAACGTATGGCGATATCACGGTCACTGAAAAAGAACTTTACGACAAACTTAGATTTCAATCTGCAGACTTATTGTCTACGATGATTGATGAAGTTGTTTTTGAAGCATCCATTGATGACGTTCGTTTACTCATCAATAATGGAGACGTTTTTTATAATGAGTTTATTGACGAAACAATCAATAATGCTATATTTCAACAAACAGACATTGAAGCATTAAACAATTTACTAGATAATAGCGAAGATCGAGTTTTAAGAAGTGTTGAACAATATGTTGATTCACTCTATTTAATTGATCCTACCGTTAATAAAGACACCTTATATCAAGCGATTGTCAACATGGATCCAATGTTTGAAGGTTATGCCTCAATTCCTGAATTATTAGAACGTTACATTTTACGTGCTGGTCAACGTTATTATGCTTACAATCAACTACTTTTAGAAGTTGAAGATGAAGAATCTACTCAATTTGTAGAAGAGTCAGATGTCGTTTCATACTACAAAGCTAATAGAGAAGGCCGTTATGACGTTGAGGTTCTCGTAGTAAGATTTATTAACTTAAACGAAGCGAATGCTGCTTTGTATGAGGTTGGATTAAAATCTGATGCTCGTGGAAATTGGTATCAAGTTCCAGACGTTAGAATCGTTGATCCAAACAATCCAGGTTATGTCGATTTAGATGATACTTCTTCTGAAGGATATCAACATGTGGTGGATATTTTAACGGATTTAGATTTATTAGATGATGTATTAGCTTCTAGAGCACAAAACCAAAACTTATTAAGTACGCAAGAATTTGCTGACTATTATGCACGTTATGCAATTTCAACAACAAGAACTTCTGGTGCTTCAGATGTTGCATTACCAGATCAAAACGTTAAAGCAAAATTTGTTGAAATTTATAACTTATTAAATCCAGCAACACAAATTCAAATCAATAATGATGGGTCTATAAGTGGCGTTTCAACAGAATTTAACACAACATATACATATGAAGAACTTAATGAGTTAAATACAACGTTACGTTCTCATGTTTATACAACCTTAACTTCTGAAGATCGTCAAGATGAAGAGGATGCTACAAACCCATACTCAGCGCGTGTTCAAACTTTTGGTTCTTCTCGTTATTTAATTTTTAAATTAAGTGACGAGGGTGATGCTCAAGAAGGTGTCTTAGTCGATGATCCTGATACCGAAGATGAAGATGAAATCTTTAGTGAAAGTGCATCAGATTTATATGAAGAATTACGTGCAGAAGTCATCGATAACAAACTTACGAATACATATGTTACTAATCAAGTTGAAGCACGTTACGAAGAATTAACCATTGACATTTATGATCCAGTGGTTCGTGCTTTCTTCGATCAAACGTTTAACTACAATGGCGGCGATGCCAACAAAGACGGAAATGTTGTTGCAACTATTACGGATTCAACTGATGCATTAGACAACACTGACATTTTAGTAGATGACTTATATCAAAGATTATCTGACCGTTTCGGTGTTAACTTATCATTAGATATGGTCATTAATAAATATTTTGATGCTCAAGAAACGTATGTCATCACAGATGAAGAGTTTGCAGATTTCGAAGAACAATTTGAAGAAATTATTCGTCAATTCTCTGCCGATCAATTTGTATCTAATGGTTTCCCTGCTTCAATGGGACGTGAAGCATTCTTAATGTTAGCATTTGGTGTTACATCAAACGCACAAGCAGTGAAAGAACTTTATGTGTATCCTGAATTACGAGCACAATACTTAGAAGACTACGAAGCACATTTTACAAATATTTATCAAGCATTTACAGATTTAGCAGAACTACAATACAACGCTTATAAATCAACTCGTGTCTCACACTTACTCGTTTACTTTGATCAAGATGGAGACGGTTCACCTGATAATCCACAAGAGTATTTAGATACACTTGATGCAGCAACTGTCAATAACATTAAAGATGGTCTTGCTGAACTTGTTGCAGACATTTATGATCAAGTTGGCGATTTCAGAAGCGAATCTGAAGCATTTACAACACTTGCTGAGCTATTTAATTCATCAGGACGTATTGAACGTGGTTCTAATACTGCCCCATATGATTTACAAATTGAATTAGATTATGCAGCATACCGTCAATTAGGCTTCTACTTGAAATATGAAAACATCTCATCAGCAATTACCAATAAATCAAATTTTGTGACGAATTCTTCTACGTTAGATCCTGTATTCTATAACCGTGCGATTGAACTTCATGATTTCATCGTTGGTGATGGTACTCAAGAGAAAGTAGAGTTACCTTACATTGACATGTATGATGATTATACATTTAATAACTTATCTATTAGAACACAATTAGATAACGTTCAATCAAACTTCGGATGGCACTTCATCGTGACAACAACTGTCTCAGATGCACCTTCAGCCGTATACTCTCAAGATTCAGATGCTGATGAAAGATATACATTTGAATTAGACGGTGTCACCTACAATGTTTACAACGAAGATTCAGATGCATTAACCTTAAATCAAGTAGAATATTATGTACGTCAAAGCTTAACAGATGAAGGTCCTTCAGTTCCAAGTGCAGTCTCTACAGCAGTTACAAACTACTTAGCGCCTGTCTTAACAAGATATCAAAATACATTTATGCAACGTGAACTTATCTTTAGATTACTTGAAGATGATCTCAACTTCGCAAGTGAAGCAAATAATACACGCTTTGATTTAATTAGAGCAATTAACTACCGACAACTCGATGAATACTTACTTTCTGATGTTGCTTACTTTGATGAAAACTATGAAGCACTCTATGCAACATGGTTTGATCTATTGACACAATAATCAATTTAAACAAAAAAAACATCCTTAATTAGGATGTTTTTTTATTTTTGTTTATAAAATTTCATTTTGTCTAATACATTAAGTGCGTTCGTCCAATGTCCATTTTTTGTCTTTTCAAATTCTTCACCTAACACGGTGAACTTAGAATCAATCGTATCAATATACCACAGAAGCAATGCTTCTGGTGTTTGAGGTTTCTTTGCTGCACCAAAGTTTGGTAAGCCATGGTGAGACAGTAACATATGTTTAAGTAACATCACGGATTCTTTATCTTCAATACCTAATGAGGTTGCGGTTTTATCGATATCAATGGCTTGCATGACAAGATGGCCAATCAACAGTCCTTCTGTCGTATATTCACCATCAACACCCGTCATTTCATCAATTTTTGACATGTCATGTAAAATCGTACCTGCAATCATGATATCTTGATTTAAATACGGATAAATATCAAAGAATTTTTCTGCAATTTCAAGCATCGTCAGCGTGTGATAACTTAATCCCCCTACATAAGCATGATGAAATTTAGTTGCAGCTGGATGGGTGTAAAATTGATGTTCATGTTGGCGATAAATGGTTTCAACAATGCTTTTAATTGAAATGGTTTTGATGCGTGCAAGATACGTTTCAATCCCTTTTTTAATGTCTGAAATCTTTTTAGGCGCGACTTCATAAAACACATCATATAAACGGTCAATCTCTTGATCATCAACAACGGATTCAATCGCCACATAAGATTGACATTGTAAATAGGTTTCTGTTTCATGTTTAGTTTCTATTGAGACATCAAATTGATAAATTCGACCTAACACGAGTTTAGATTCATCGACGAGATCTAATTTAATGTTCATCAATTTTTGATCTTCTAATTTTATGGTCACATTTTTAAAATGGTCGCCTCGATTTACATTATCCACTTTACCAATATACTGTGTGATATGATTGTTATTATTGTCCATCTTTTTGATTTCCTTTCATGTACGTTTCCCTAAAATAAATAAAAAGTTCTGCACGATCATTTTTTAATTCGTGTTTTAGTATTTTTTGTATCATATCTTCTTGAACTTCTTTGATCCATGCGCCAGCTTTTTTATGTGTGAGTGCCATCATCTCTGATGCTTTCATTTTTAAATCGACTGCACTTTGTATGGGTAAGTGTTCATACATGTATTCGAGTTTATTTAAAGCATATGATGTATCAAATAAGTATGCTTGAGTACGTGCTGCAAGTTTGACGATTTCTAATCCATAATCAAATAAATCTTGTGCAGATAGCTTCGTATGCTGTTTAGAAAGTTCTGCAGCGGTGGCATACTTATGTTTGAGTTTATTTGAAAATGTCCACGTTGACATATTTTTTTCATCATAATAAAAAGCTATTGTGAAAAAGGTATCAACGGTGATCGATTTTTTCTTGTTGTTGATGATATCAATCGT
>CAZYNC010000003.1:2764-11625 GCA_964648785.1 uncultured Acholeplasmataceae bacterium | reverse complement strand
CGTAAAAATGGATCGCCAATGGTCTTGATTTGTCTCTTTTCTAAATCGTCTTTACCTTGAACATAATCAATGATGTCACCATGTTCAGTCATTAATAAACCGTTAATTGTAAAATCTCTTCGTAATACATCTTCTTCTACAGATGTACCAAAAAAAACATACTCAGGATGTCTTTGATCTTCTGAAGGTCCATCTGTTCGAAATGTCGTGACTTCATACGTATATGGATGCATCAACACTGTAATGGTCCCGTATTTAAACCCTGTTGCTCTAGATTCAAAAAGTTTCATGACTTGATTTGGCTTTGCACTCGTCGTTAAATCAAAATCTACCGGTTTTAACCCTAAAAGATGGTCTCTGACTGCACCGCCTACAATATAGGCTTCATATCCCTCAGATTTTAGTGTTTTGATGATGTTGTTGGCATGTCCTATGAGTCCCATGTTTCTTCCTATAATTCTAAATGTATGTACTATGTTAATCCTTACTTATGATATCATAGAAAAGAAGAGGTGTCTATGATTCGGATGAAAGACAATCCAACATGTGAGCTTGTGATACAGAAATCACGTTTTATCGGTCAATGTTTTGATATAAGCCACAAGCATGACATTGAATTGATCTTGCATGATTTAAAAAAACAACATCCAAAATCAAGTCACTTTTGTTTTGGGTATGTCATTGATGATCGTCATCAAGGAAGCGATGATGATGGTGAACCAAGACACACTGCAGGTAAACCTATCTTAGAAGCCATTCAAAAACACCATCTTAACAATATACTATGTGTCGTCATCAGGTATTATGGTGGCATCATGTTAGGGGCTTCTGGACTAACAAAGGCATACCGAGATACCGCATTTCTCGCAATTGAAAAAACATCGTTTGAAACCTTAATCCAATATGATTTATATGAGATTGTCTTGAGTTATGAACTCTATCAAAAAAAGAAGTCTGATCTTGAAAAAATAGGGGTCATTACACAAGAACAATTTTTAGATACAGTGACAATCACCTTTCAAACTACAATGGATCTTAAGACCATTAAAACATTATTGTATGGCTATCACTCTATTCAGTGGATTCAACAGTTATATGCATAAAAAAGGCCCTTATGGGCCTTTTTAAATGAATTGAGATATAGACGTAATTTTAAGCATCATCTCACTGAGTACATGCGCAATCACAAGGGCAATGATAAAGTAAGCGGCTTTGATTTCCCACAGTTTCATTTTCTCAAACTTTTTTTCTATATGCAACGCATGAAGAATCTTTAAGTTGATAAAAAAGAATACTAAAAAACTTGTGATATAGATAACATACTCAATCATAGTTTACCGGCTTTTGCCTCTTTTAAATGATTGTAAAGATCACGTTCTAGTTTAGAAAAGTCAACATTTTCTTCTTTTGCTTGTTGCTCACGTATTCTTTTATCTTGAAGTAGTTCTTCTTTAGCTTCTTCTAATGTTTTCGCAACGCTAATATCATATGCCGCTAATGTTAAGGTGTTATTAGAAAATTCTAAAAATCCTTGAAGGACATAACAAATCCATACATCATCTTCTTGTTGCAGACGAATATAACCTTCTTCAATAGAAAGTAAAATTGGAATGTGATCTTTTAATATTGCAATTTCTCCGTCTTGATATTTAATCACGACATAGTCAACTTCTTTTACGATGTGATCACCAAAGACAGACTTAATATCTATGTTCAATTACGACTCCGCTTGTAGTTTTTTTGCTTTTTCAATTGCTTCATCAATGGTCCCTACCATTTGGAAAGCTTCTTCAGGTAAATCATCGTGTTTACCTTCAATAATTTCTTTAAAGCCTCGTATCGTTTCTTTTAGTGGAACAAAAACACCCGGCACGTTCGTAAATTGTGCTGCAACGTGCATGTTTTGAGACAAGAAAATTTGTAAACGACGTGCGCGATGAACCGTTAATTTATCTTCGTCTGTAAGTTCATCCATCCCTAAAATTGCGATAATATCTAAAAGTTCTTGGTAACGTTGAATCATTTTTTGAACTTTTCTCGCCGTATCATAATGTTCTTCACCGACAATGTGTGGTGCAAGCGCACGTGAGGTTGAAGCAAGTGGATCCACCGCTGGATAAATACCAATTTCCGTCAGTTTACGTGAAAGATTGGTTGTGGCATCTAAATGTGAGAATACTGTTGCTGGGGCAGGATCTGTATAGTCATCAGCTGGTACATAGACTGCTTGAATTGATGTGATCGATCCATCTTTTGTTGAGGTAATACGCTCTTGAAGACGACCCATATCTGTTGCAAGTGTCGGTTGATAACCAACTGCTGATGGCATTCTTCCTAGTAAGGCAGAGACTTCACTTCCCGCTTGAATAAATCTAAAAATATTATCGACAAACAATAATACGTCTTGTTTCTTTTTATCCCTAAAGTGTTCTGCCATCGTCAGTCCTGTTAACCCAACACGCATACGTGCTCCTGGTGGTTCATTCATTTGACCAAACACAAGTGCTGTATTTTTTAATACACCAGACTCTTTCATTTCAACGTACAAGTCATTTCCTTCTCTAGTACGCTCTCCAACACCTGCAAAGACAGAAATACCATCGTATTCTTGCGCGATGTTATGAATTAATTCTTGTATTAAGACTGTTTTACCAACACCAGCTCCACCAAAAAGACCAATTTTACCACCTTTAATATATGGCGCAAGTAAGTCAATAACTTTAATACCAGTCTCTAAAATTTCGACATTGGAAGATAATGTTTCAAACTTAGGCGCTTCACGATGAATAGGTGCTGTTTCTAAATCTTTTGTATCAAGTGGTAAATCATCGATTGGTTCTCCTAAAACGTTAAACATACGACCTAAAATCGCATCTCCAACTGGTACCGCAATCGGTTTACCTGTTGCTGTCACAAGTGCATCTCGCTTTAACCCTTCAGTTGGTTCTAATGCGATGGTTCTAACGAGATGATCCCCTAAATGTAAGGCAACTTCTAATGTAATTGTTTTTTCTTTATTGAGTGTTGCAACCAGAGCGTCATATATGTGTGGTAAATCTTCTTCAAAATACACATCGACTACTGGTCCAATCACTTGTACGACTTTCCCTTTCATGTCGTCCTCCTATACATTGGAACCATTGATGACATCAATGAGTTCACTTGTAATTGATTGTTGTCTTGCACGGTGATACACAATTTCTAATTTAGATGCAATCTCTTTTGCATTGTCAGTTGCATTTTTCATCGCAATCATACGAGATGCATGTTCAGATAACTTAGCATTCGCAAGTCCTTGTAGTAACATTGATTGGACATAATTAACCATAAGTTTCATGAATAACTGAGCATCTTCAGTTTCGATAATATGAGTTTCATGTTGTTTGATATCACTCACGTCAACAGGCAGTATCATTTCAGTGATAGACTCATGCATTGAAATGGACTCATGTTTGTTGTAAACAAGCCATACACTATCAAATGCACCTTCTTGAAATAATTGTATGGTGAGTGAAGCAAGTGTATTATAATCAAAGGTTTTGATATTGTCACGATTTAAGACGATGTCACTTAAAATATTTTGATATCCTCTTTTATTGGCGTATTGAAAACCTTTTTTGCCGATAGGCAATATAAAATCTGTATCTTGATTAAAGTCTTGTTCTAATCGTTTAAAGAGATGATTGTGATAAGGACCTGCTAGACCACGATCACTCGTGATTAAAATAAATAATTTCTTATTTCCTCTTGGTAAATCCGTATAAATAGAGGCGTCTTCATTGTGAGATGCAAAGTATTTAAAAATATGTTTAAATTGTTGATCGTATTGCGTCGCATGATCATAAACAGTTGTTGCACCTTTGAGTTTTGATAATGCAATACTCTCCATCGCTTTGGTGATATTGCCGGTTTTTCTGACTGCTTTGATGCGACCTTTTATTTCTTTTAAATTCACTAGATTACCTTCTTGCGTGCGTTAATAAATGCTTGTATGTCTTCTTCTTTAGGTAACGTTTTTGTGTCCATAAGTGTTTTAAATAATTGTTTGCCGAGTGGATCATTTTGTAAACCAAGTTTTAACTCGTTTTCAAATGTTTTGATGTGTTCCATCGAAATGTCATCTAAGTATCCATTTGATAAAGCATAAATCGATAAAATTTGAGTTGGCATATCAACGATTTCATGAACATCTTGTTTTAATAATTCAACCGTTTTACGTCCACGTTCTAAACGTCTCTTAGCGGTTGGATCTAAATCACTTCCAAATTGTGCAAACGATTCAAGTTCTCGGTAATTCGCTAAGTTAATACGAATTGTCCCTGCAACTTTTTTCATACCTTTCCATTGCGCAGCACCACCAACACGTGACACTGATAACCCAGCATTAATAGCAGGTCGAATCCCTGAATAAAATAATTCAGATTCTAAAAATATTTGACCATCGGTAATGGAAATGACGTTCGTTGGAATGTAGGCTGAAATATCGCCTGCTTTTGTTTCAATAATAGGAAGAGCCGTAATCGATCCTCCACCTAATTCAGGTGATAATCTTGCTGCTCGTTCAAGTAATCTTGAATGAAGATAAAATACGTCACCTGGATAAGCTTCTCTTCCTGGTGGACGTCTTAATAGGAGCGATAACTCACGATACGCAACTGCATGTTTTGATAAATCATCATAAATGATTAACACGTCTTTGCCTTGTTCCATGAAATACTCTGCCATCGTCACACCTGCAAAAGGTGCTAAGTATAGAAGTGTCCCTTCTTGAGAAGCACCTGCATTAACAATGATGGTGTAAGGTAGTGCATCATATGATTCTAATTCCTTTACAAGTGCTGAAACAGTGGATTCTTTTTGTCCAATGGCAACATAGACACATAACATGTCTTTTCCCTTTTGATTGATAATCGCATCAATCGCAAGCGTTGTTTTACCTGTTTGACGGTCACCAATTATCAGTTCACGTTGTCCACGTCCAATTGGTACAAGTGCATCAATAACTTTTATCCCTGTTTCCATTGGTGTATCGACTGCTTGACGTTGCATAACACCATACGCTTTTCTTTCAACAGGAAGCGTTTGTGTTGTATCAATGACACCTTTACCATCGAGTGGTTGTCCTAGCGGATTTACAACACGTCCAAGTAACGCTTCACCGACAGGAACTTCAAAGATTTTTCCGGTAGTTTTAACGAGATCGCCTTCTTTAATGAGATGCGATTGACCTAGTAAAATAACACCGACAGCATCCTCTTCTAAGTTAAAAACAAGACCTGTGACGTCTTTAGGAAAAATAAGAAGTTCTCCCATCATGGCATCTTTTAATCCGTACACTATCGCAATACCATCTCCGACACTTAAAACGGATCCAACACTTTCAAGTTTTGCGTCTTTAGAATAAGCTTCTATTTGTTTTTTAATGACTTCTGTCATTTCATTTATTTTTAAATTTGCCATATTATGCTCCTAAATCATCATTTCCATTTGATGAAACTGTTGTAGTACTGTTTGATCAAGGGATTGTTTTTGATACATAATTTTTAATCCACCCATCAATGTATGATCAATACGTTCGTTTAATATTACTTTAGAAGCATCAAAATAATGGATGAGTTGTTTTTCTAATGCTTTTTTTTGTTCAGACGTTAATGCATATGTCGTGTAGACATCAACCACATAAACTTTATCGAGTTCACGTAAATGTTGTTGCATGCCAACATATATCGATTCAAATTGATGGACTTCTCTTCTTTTAATCAGGTTATATAAAAATCCTTGTGTCACTGAATCTAGTGTCAAAGATGATACAAAGTCAAGTTTTTGTTTGATATTCACCGTTGGCGCATCTAAATATGCAACCACTTGTTCAGTCAATGCTTCATGTAAGGTTTCTAATGACGTTAAGACCGAATCTAGTGCCTGATTGTTTTGACCTAATTGATATAAAGCTAAAACAGCATGTTTAACTTTCATGCTTTAGCCCTTCTTGTATGGCTTCGTCAATGAGATGTTGATGTGTTTCTTCATCAATTTCTTTAGAGACAATTTTTCTAGCAGCAGTAAACGCAACCGTTTTAATCGAATGTTTAATATCTTCTTGAGCTTGCGCAATGTCAAACGCAATTTGTTTTTCTGCGTGTTCTACTTTTTTGCTTGCTTCGAGTTCGGCTTGTTTTAACAATGCTTCTGCTTGAAGTTTTGCTTCTTTTTCAAGTTTTTGTTTGAGTTGTTGAGTTTCTTCTCGCATCGCATGATACTCAGCTTTTGCTTCTTCTTGAAGTTGAATCGCGTGTTGTTTTTGAGCTTCAGCCTCTTGAAGTGCTTCTGTTAAAGCGTGTTGTTGTTTATCTAAAAATAAGGTGATTTTAGACCAAAAAAACTTTCTCACAACAAAAGCTGTGACAATGAGTGCGACGATATTTAATAAAACTATGTCAGGGTTGGTAATGACAGAGTTTAATCCCGCATCAATGATGCGTGATACTTCTTCAAATATTGCTTGCACGGCAATGTTTAAGGTTGTACGTTAATTAAAATGAAGGCAATTAACAATCCATATAGACCAGTCGTTTCAGCGACTGCTTGTCCAATGATCATGGTTGTTAAAATTTTACCAGATGCTTCTGGTTGACGACCAACCGCCTCAACTGCTTTTGCAGCTGCAATTCCTTGACCAATACCTGTCCCTAAACCAGTAAGCACGGCAATTCCCGCACCGATGTATGCAAATGCTTTTGCATATAATTCGTTTGGTACGACATCTAAGATTGGTACCAATACATTAAAGATTGAATCTAACATTGTATTCTCCTTTTTTTATAAAAAATCTTTTTCATCAATTTTTGAAGATGTAAAAATAACTGTTAATAAAACGTATACAAGTGCTTGAATTAATCCAAATCCTACATCAAACACTAAATGAAATGCTGGTGCAATCAGTACAGACAACCATCCTGTAAAACGATAAATCAATACTAAGAACACTGCACCTGAAATAATATTTCCAAATAGACGTAACGCAATGGAGATAATTGGTGTCACTTCACCAATTAAGTTTAAAGGTAACATTGGTGCAAATGGTTTTAACAATCCAAGTAAGTGTCCCCATCTTGAACTTATGATGCCTGTTACTTGAATAATTAAAAACGCAAAGATTGAAAGACTAAATGTAATCGCGGTATATTTTGTTGGTGCATCAAGCGCAAACATACCTGATACATTGGATACAAACACGTAAATAGCCAATGTTAATACGAGTGGTGATAACACGCGCCAGTTTTTTCCTACATAGCCTTTGATCATCTCATTAAACATTTTTACAAATGATATAAAGAGTGTTAACCCTTTACTTGGAATTGAACCAGCTTCTAATTTAGAGACTTTAAATCCAACATAAGACAAAACAATGGCGATTCCAGCCATGATGCCTAACGATGTATAAAAATATCCAGGTAATTGAAGTAGATACTCAATCATACTTATTCCTTATTCGAGGTGTGATCTTTTTTAAATAAAGGTAATGCAAAAATCCACGTACTTATTTTAATCGATGAGAACCCTAAAAGTAAAATAATATAAGCTGTAATGAGGGCATTTTGATTGTCTCGAAGTTGAAAGAAAGCGATTACAATCATAATAACATACAACAAGAAGCGTGTCACTAAGTGTGTCGCAAGTTGATTCACTTTCACATCATTTCCCTTTGTTATATGAAGCATTTGACTATGATTAAAAAGCGCAGTTAAAGCACCTAGTAAAGCCCATTGCGTATAGTCACGATAAAAGATATACGTGATCAATGTTAGAACCGCTCCATAGCCTATTGCGATGAATGCTATTTTATGTTCGTCTTTCACGTCTCGCCTCACTTTTAATAAATTGTAGTAATGTGATAAAACTCAAAAATATTCCCAAAAACAATCCGATTGCACCGTAAATGATCATACCTGAACCTTCGGGATCAACTTTTGAGCCTACATAAACACCTAAAAAGGATAATCCGATGATGGTCATAAAAAGTTGTATCACAAGGACATAAATGGTGAGTCCTGTTTTTAGTTTATTTGGTCCCAAATAAACGGTCCCCACAATCTCCTAATCCAGGAACGATATAGCCATTTTCATCAAGTTTTTCATCTAAAGCAGCTAAATAAATACTCACTTCTGGATGATCGTTTTGTAGTCTTTGTATCCCTTCAGGGCATCCAACTAACCCAACATAGCGAATGTCTTCTACACCTTGTTTCTTTAAAACATCAATCGCATAAGACGCAGAACCTCCTGTTGCTAACATTGGATCAACAACAAGAACAACGCTTTGTGTGATGGTTTTAGGAAACTTTTGGTAATACGCTTTTGGCTCTAACGTTTCTTCATCACGATATAGTCCTATATGGCCTATTTTCGCATTAGGAATGATATTATGTATACCATCTACCATGCCAAGTCCTGCTCGCAAAATAGGGACAATAACAACTGGTTTTTCAAGCTCATAAGCTGTTGTTGTTGCCATTGGTGTTTCAATGGTTTTAGGTGTCGTTTTAAAATCACGCGTAATTTCATACGTAATGAGTGCACCAATTTCAGAAACAGTTTCTCTGAATGCTTTTGTATTGGTGTTTTTGTCTCTAACTTGTGACATTTTATGGTCAATAAGTGGATGATTCAATACCGTTACTTTAGACATGATGCGTCCTCGATTTCTTTAATTTTGTTAATTCTTGATTCGTGTCTTGTCTCAAATTCAGTGTTTAAAAATATATCTAAAAGTGACATAACTTGTTCTTTCGTATGGGTACGTGCCCCAAAGGTAATGATGTTTGCAAGATTATGTTTTTTTGCAAGTACCGCAGTTTGCT
>CAZYNC010000003.1:0-2664 GCA_964648785.1 uncultured Acholeplasmataceae bacterium | reverse complement strand
CCAAAGGTAATGATGTTTGCAAGATTATGTTTTTTTGCAAGTACCGCAGTTTGCTGATCATATAAATTGGCTGCACGAATGCCTTTAATTTTATTTGCAGAAATGCTCATCCCAATACCTGTTCCACAAATCAAAATACCTAAATCTACTTGTTGATCGTGCACGAGTGTTGCCACTTGTTTTGCATAATCAGGATAATCAACCGCAATATCAGTATCGGTGCCAACATTGATGACCTCAATCCCTTGTTGCGTTAAAAATTGTAACGTGTCATCTTTAAGTTGTTTTCCTGCATGATCATTTCCTATTGCAATTTTCATCTTTATACCTCTTTTATTTACTTCTTATATGAAGGATAAACAAATGTCATTCGATCTTTACCTTGAAGGTCTTGAATGGTTTCAATATCAGCTTGTTTCATATACTTATGGATCAATTGATGTAAGGCTTCTTTCTGATTATAGCCATGTTCAAATGCAATAAATCCACCATCATGAAGAAACTCTTGTGCTTGTGAGAGTACTGTTTCATAATGATGAAGTCCACTTTTCCCACCAAATAAAGCAAGTGAAGGTTCTTTATCTACGGTATCCCCAACTGCTTCCTCTTCAGGAATATAAGGAGGATTACATACAATCATATCATACTTACCTGTAACATTTGAAAACCAATTTGACGCTACAATTGAAACATCGACATTCAACAGGTGCGCGTTTTGTTGTGCAACTTTTAAAGCATCATCACTAATATCAGCAAGCGTAACATCGACATTTGAATATTCTTTTTTGATGGTGATGCCGATACACCCTGAACCTGTCCCTAAATCGAGTAGTTTGAGTGGGGGTGACATATCATCCATCTTCATGAGAACGTGTTCAACAAGTTCTTCTGTTTCATTTCTAGGAATTAAGACATGTTCATTGACATAAAATTTGTATCCAAAAAAGTATCGATATCCTAAGATATAATCTATAGGGACATGAAGCTCGATGTATTGATTGAGTGCTTCTTGAATACGATGACGTAGTGGTTCATCTATGTCATCATTCATGCGTGTATAGAATATATGAGGTTCTAAATTGGAAAGTTCCATGGCGACATACTTCACGACAAATGCAGATTTGTTTTTGTCGATACAAACTTGTTCATAATGATCAATGAATTGTTTAAATGTCACGTTTCACCTGCTAGTTGTCTTTTTTGAAATTCATTGATGAGTGGTTCGATCACAAGTTCTAATTTACCTTCCATAATGGCATCTAATCGTTGTAATGTTAAGCCTATACGGTGATCTGTAACACGGTTTTGAGGGTAATTATATGTTCGTATTTTTTCTGATCGATCGCCACGTCCAATGAGTTCTTTACGTGCTTGTTCTTCTTTAGAAAGCTGTTCTTGCAAGATCGAATCATAGATGCGAGCTTTGAGCAATCTAAACGCTTTATCTTTATTTTCGTGCTGAGATTTTCCTTCTTGACATGCGACTGCAATATTCGTCGGAATATGCGTAAGTCTCACAGCACTTTTTGTTGTGTTGACAGATTGTCCACCAGGACCGCTTGACGTGAAGGTATCAACACGAATATCATCCCACTTTACATCAATTTCAATTTCTTCAGCTTCAGGCATGACTAAAACAACTGCTGTTGACGTATGAATGCGACCTTGTGATTCTGTTTCCGGCACGCGTTGTACACGATGCGTACCTGATTCATACTTTAATTGGGAATACACGCCTTTACCAGACATCATGAATTCGATTGATGTATAGCCTCCCATTGCACCTTCCATGGCGTTAAGAAGTTCTAATTTAAATCCATGCGCTTCAGCATATTTAGCATACAAACGGTATAAATCTCCAGCAAATATATTGCCTTCATCTCCGCCTGCAGCACCTTTAATTTCCATAATAATGTTTTTATCATCATTTGGATCTTTCGGTAATAATAAAATTTTTAGTTGGGACTCTAAAGCATGTTGCTTTTCTTCCAAGGATTGTAATTCTACTTCTGCCATCTCTAATACATCTTGATCGCGTTCGTTTTTTATGAGCATTTCAGTTTCATTCATCTGCTTAGAAATAGATAGATATTCATCATAAACTTCTACGATTTTAGCGAAATCACTTTGTTTTTTTAAAAGTTCTTTCATCTCTTTCATGTCAATCTTGGATGATTGAAGTTTGATTAAAATGTCTTCATATTGTTTTTTAATTAAGTCGAGTCTATCGTACATGTTATCACCGATACTATTGTATCATGTTTATCTTTTTCTTAATAGTAAAGTTGTAGGAATATGGGGATGTTTTCTCTCTTTTTTACTGTTTAACATACAATGTGTTAATGTATTAACAATCTAACTATTGAACAAAAAAAGTCACTCAAAAAATGAGTGACGTGTTTTATTCATTTGGCTTATATTCCTCAGATCGATTTTCTTGAGCGACAAATCGTGAGTATTCGGTATCAAATCTAAAGAAGCGCGATACACCGGCAACACCTTGTCTATTTTTTGCAATGATAAGCTCAACTTCACCAGTATTTTGATCATCTGCTTTTTTATAATAGTCTGATCTAAATAAGAACATGACGATATCAGCGTCTTGTTCGATACTACCTGATTCTCTTAAGTCTGCTAAAATTGGTTTTTTATCTTCTCTTTTTT
>CAZYNC010000002.1:28984-37386 GCA_964648785.1 uncultured Acholeplasmataceae bacterium | reverse complement strand
CCAAACGGTAAAACAATGATATTTGAGATCATAAGGGCATAAAATATGGATGCATAATTGCCTTCTTCAAAGAGTAACATCAAAATGATGACAAGTGGTATTCTAAACACCCACAATCTCAATAAAGACAATCTCATTGTGTATTTAGAAAGTCCTGAACCATTGAATAACCCTATAAATGTTTGAAATATTGCCATAAAAGGTTGCGTCAACAGAAACCACAAGGCAAACTCAACGCCAATTTGATAACTTCTAGAAGTACTATTACCTAATATAAATGCAACAACTTCTCCTCTGATAGGAATCATGATCGCAACTCCTAAAAGCATGATAGCAAGCGATAATCTTCTTGTGATAATATATGATTGTTTTGCTCTTGTAGCATTTTTTTGTCCGATATTCATTCCTACATATGTCGCGTTAACATTGGATAGCGCAATGACTGGATATAAAAGTAATGTCGTAAATCTTGCTCCTAATCCAAAGCCTGTTGACACTTCAACTCCATAACTTAATACTAAACTTTGAATGATGATAAATCCTAGCGCTGTCATGCCTTGTCCAAAGGATGCTGGTAAAGCAAAACGAATCACATCTTCTATTGTTTGATGATCAAGTCTCATATCTTTAATACTTATCTTAATATGTCTTTTTGAAAAGAACATATCTGCAAAAATAAAAGGTATAATGATTGCATTCGCTAAGACTGTTGCATATGCTGCCCCTGCAATACCTAATTGAAATACTGAAATAAAAAGCCAAGTAAAAATCATATTCAAAAGGATCGCAATAACATTGAGGATGACAGGTTTTAACGTTTCTCCTTGGGCTTGACGGATAGCTTGATAAATTAAAAAGGGGAAAACAAACAATAAGTCAAAACTTCTAATAAAAAAATATTCTGAAGCAAATGTTAAACCAATACCTTCTGCACCCATAGCTTTAGCAATCAAGTGACTATCAAAAAAAACATCACTGACACCAATTAACATTGTAACAATCATGATTGATAAAACAACACCAATGAGCATTAATCTTGATGCGTATTTTTTCGCTAAATCAAATCTTTCTGCTCCAATGTATTGACTGACGATCGCAACAGCGCCAACACTTAAACCAATACCAATTGAAAGAAACAAAAAGTTTACTGGAAAATAAATGTTAATCGCAGATAATGCAGAATCTAATTCTAATTGAGTATACCCTTTCATGCGTGCAACAAAAATCGCATCCACAAGATCATGGAGCGATTTCATTACGTTGTTTAAAAAGATTGGAATTGAGAGTATAACCAAACCTTTTAAAATGCTTTTATCATGTAAGACAAGTTGCATATTTTTTGACATTATTTTTGATATTTCTCCATGAGAGCTTGCTTCAAGTCATACAATTGTTGAGAATAATCAACATAATAGCCATGTGGATTTTCTAAACGTCTTACTTCAATATAAATGCTTTCTAATGCTTGTTTTTTATACGATTTAATATCATGAATCGTTGGTAATGTATAAACTAATTGACCTTTTTTATAGATTTGATGTAAAAGTGGCTCAATATGATAATTTTCAATCCACTGTTTCTTAAATGGATAAATAGGGTCAAATAACAAATAAGGTTTTGATGGATCGATGACTTCATCGAATATTGTGATAACATCTGCTTTTGCAACGCGATCTTGATAGAAACGATATACTTGTTTAAATCCAGGTAAAGTTGTTTTGGCAGGATTATCAGATAATTTGATTTTAGGTACTAACACACGATTTTCTTCTATTGCAACAAGTTTAAATACACCACCAAATACCGACTCACTTTTTGCCGTTACAAGGCGTTCTCCTACACCAAATGCATCAATTTTCGCACCTTGACTAATTAAATCACGAATGAGAAACTCATCAAGTGAATTAGACACAGTAATGGTAGTCTCGGTTAGTCCAGCATCATCTAACATTTTTCTCGCTTGTTTTGATAGGTAGGCTAAATCCCCGCTATCTAATCGAATGCCTTTAAGTGTTTTTCCAAGTGGTTTTAGAACATGTTCATGAATTTTAATGGCATTAGGGACACCTGATTTAAGTGTATGATACGTATCAACTAGTAATACACAGTTATTTGGATAAGTCTCAGCATAAGCTTTAAATGCATCGTATTCACTGTCATAACTTTGAATAAATGCATGTGCCATTGTTCCTAATGCAGGAATTTGATATTGATAATCTGCATATGTATTAGATGTTCCTACTGCCCCTGCAATATACGCAGCTCTTGCACCAAATATCGAAGCGTCATAACCATGTGCTCTTCTTGCACCAAATTCTAAGACTGCACGCCCTTGTGCAGCATGGACAATACGTGATGCTTTCGTGGCAATTAAACTTTGATGATTAATCGTTAATAATACCATCGTTTCAATAAGTTGACATTCAATGATAGGACCTTTGATAACCATGATCGGTTCATTGGGAAATATTGGGGTCCCTTCTTTCATTGCATAAACATCACAACTAAAAGAAAAACTTTTTAAATACTTCAAAAAATCTTCACTAAAAATACCTTTTGTTCTCAAGTAGGAAATTTCTTCTTCATTAAACGATAATTGTTCTAAGTAATCAATAACTTGCTCGAGTCCTGCAAAAATCGCATAACCGCCATCATCTGGAACAGATCTAAAAAATACATCAAAAACTGCTTCCGTGTGCTCTTTTCCATTTACAAAATATCCATTTGCCATGGTAAGTTCATAAAAATCCATCAATAAATTAAGTTCACGCATGTAGTGCTCCTTAGCATGTTTCATTGTATCATAATTGTGTATAATTTGATACAATTGTGTTGAGGTTTAACATGATTATATTGCTCTCGCCTGCAAAAACAATGAACTTGAGGCATCCAAAGGAAACTTTTAATTGTTTATACAAAGATGATGCTATAAAACTGAGAACTCCGTTAACATCTATGTCTATCAAAAGTCTTATGAATTTTTTTAACATCTCTAAAGATGTTGCATCTAAAACAAAGTCTTATTATCTAGATACTCATACTTATCTTGTATATGATCTATTTGATGGTATTGGATATCGTATATTAAAACAATTAAGTCCTCATATCCCCAAAAAAATATATACGCTTTCTGGTTTATATGGACTACTTTCAATGTCAGATACGGTATATCCATATCGTTTAGATCTTACGCATCCAAAAAAAGGATCACTTGTTTCTTTCTGGAAAAATAAACTTTATGAAGCCTTGAAGGATGAAAATATCATCATTTCTTGTTTATCTTCCGAATATGAAGTATTGATCGATGACAAACTTCCAGTTATCAAAGTCGATATCATGAAGGGAACAAAAAAAGCACCGAGTGTTGATGCTAAAAAAGTTAGAGCAGCGTTTGCTGCATTTTTAGAACATTTTGAGCTTGATCAAATAACTCAATTTTCGTTTGAAGGATATACGTGTCAATCTTTCCAAGATCACAACATCATCATACAGCAAAATAATTAAATATTATGTTTTGTTAATTGTAAAAAAAGCACTTATCAAGTGCTTTTTAATTTCTATAAAACCCTAATATGCCAAATATTGCGCCAATTGCAATAAAATCATAACCAATCAACAAACTATAATTCTTAATGTAATCATAAATATTTGAGGGTATAAATGAATCAACGAGTACGACTCTTGCAAACTCTACAAATAATGATAGTAAAATAATATCAACACCAATTCTTACTAGAGATAGACTCACTCTTTTTGGTTTTCTAAATGCAATTAAGATCGTTAATAATACGTAAGTTATAAAAATCACTAACAACGCAACAAAATCATGCAACGACAATAGTTGATCGATTAAAGGTTGAATTAGTATTAAACCATCATTTAATATAGATGGTACTGCTAAATTGATATATGAAATGAATAAAGATGTTTCTACTAAAGATATGACAAAACTCAATAAAATAGAAATCGTTAATAACACTTTTAAAATTACTGACTTTGATATAGTCCAGGTGAATAGTACTAAAGCTAAAGTTAAAGCAGATAATATATAAAATCCATCATTTAATATATCAATTGAATCAATAACATCTTGAGCAGGTTGTAAAAGCGGTCTTAATTGGTCCATCAAGATAAATTCTATTTGAGTTTCAAATAATAAATGCATTTGAAATAATGCAAAAACAACTAAAAGTAAAAGAAAACTAAGTGTTCTCAATAACTTTTTAAATCCTGATGTATGTTCCTTATTGATGACAACTTGTTGGACTTGAACAACTTGTTGTTTTTTCATACTCTTCACCCTATCCCATACATTATTTTATCACAACCAAATGAAAAAAAAAGTCTTATTACAAGACTTTTACACAATATCATTTAATACGTTGAAATCACCTTCAACGATGAGACCTTTTTTTCTCAATATGAGGTCAAAAATATATACAAGCGATAACCCTAATATAAAGATTAGACCAATAGAAATGAAAGCATTAAGGCTATAATCCATTGCAAATAGTGTTTGAAGCGGACCTACTAATCCAGATGTACCCATACCAGCACCAGTAAATGTTGTTTTTGTTTGAAATAATAAGACGATGATAGGAGCTGCAATACCAGATGCTATGATGGTAGGTAACCAAATGATCGGCTTTCTTAATATATTTTTAAATTGTAACATTGATGTACCAAAAGCGATTGATAACACCATTCCAATTGAATTATCTTTTCTTGATTGTAAAGCAAATCCAATCATTTGAATGGAAGTACCAACAACAGCTGCTCCACCTGCAATACCAAGTGATGAGGTAGGATCTAAAGATGTAGGATTTAATCCTAATCGAATGGTTATTGCAATTGCTGCTGAAGATAGTGGTGAAGTTAATAAAATACCCATCACCATCGAAATGATAATTGTCATTGGTAGTGGTGCAATTGAGGTTGCACCTTCTATGAATCCTGCAATGCCATTAATCAAAAGTCCTATTGGCGCTGAATAAAGTAATGTAAATACAATTGCCATTAATACTGAAGTAAGTGGAATAAGTAAAATATCAATTGGTGTTTTTTTCTTGAGAATATAACGTGACGCTAGTAAAGAAGATACGACAACGGCATAAACAGTTAAAGGTTCATTGAAGACAGGAAAAACAGCACCATTCTTAAAAGCATCTGTTGCGACTTGTATACCATCAGAAAACGTCACTCTAAATGATGTCGCAATGCCACCAATGATACCTGCTGTCACAAGTTTTAATCCATCTAATTTTAGAGATAATCCTATCCCCAATCCAATTCCCGCTCCCATGAGAGATCCTAATGTAATATAAATTGGACTTGTTAAAAATGGAATGCCGAATAGTTTCCCAATTTGATCGATGATCACGCCAACTATTAATGTAGAAAAAAGACCATACGTCATACCATTCATAGTTTTCATTGCAAATGATTGTATATTTTTCATGATTATCTCCTTTTCACCTAAATAGGTGGTCCCCGCGGCCGGACTCGAACCAGCACGGATTGCTCCACCAGATTTTGAGTCTGGCACGTCTACCAATTTCATCACGCGGGGAATTTGAATCACATATAATCTAACACATCAATACCTAAAAGTCTCATACTTTGATTTAAAATCTCTCTTGATGCTTGAACCAAACTTAATCGCATCTGCGATGCTTTCATATCGTCTGTAATCATTTTTTCATGCCCATACCAAGAATTAAACGTTTGACTCAAACTCAGTGCATAACGTGCAATCATACTTGGTTGAAAGGCATTTTTAGCTCTCAAAAGTGTATCTTCAAACTGATTTAATACCATAGCTAATGCCATAGCATGTTCATTAGTAATGTCAATATCTTCATCAATATGCGGTTCTAATTGTCTTAACAGTGCAGCCATTCGAACACTTGTATATTGAATATAAGGACCTGTTTGACCTTCAAATTTTAGCATATTTGCTAAGTTAAATTCAATATTTAAATGTTTTTCATTTTTTAGGTCATTAAAGATGATAGCACCAACTGCAACGGATTTAGCAACTTGTTCTTTATTATCTAATGAGGGGTTTTTCTCTTCAATAGCTAGTTTCGATAACATAATTGCCTCATCGAATACAGCTTGTAATGTGTAAACGCCACCTTTTCTTGTTGACATTTTTTTACCATCTTGAAGTACTAATCCAAAATTGACATGTTCTATATGAATATCATATCCCATTTTATCAAGTACGCGTTGCAATTGTTTAAAATGGAGTGATTGTTCATTTCCTACGACATATAATATCGTATTTGCACGAAAGTGTTTGTGTCGATAAATGGCTGCTGCAACATCACGTGTCATGTACAATGTAGATCCATCTTTTTTCTTAATGAGTGCTGGAGGTATATCATCACCTAATGGAATAATCAGCGCATCATCATCTAAAACTAACAAGTTCTTATCTTCCATCTCTTGAATCGCATCTTTCATATATGACTCATAAAATGACTCACCGATGACATGATCGAAATCAACATTAAGCAATTCATAGTAATAATCAAACTCTTTTAAACTTAAATCTTTAAATGTTTGCCATAATGCTAAATACTCTTTATTTCCTTTTTCAAGCTCTAAAAAGATATCTCTAGCTTCATCTGATAAGCTTGGATTATCTTTTTCTTCTTCGTGAAATCGAACGTAAAGTTCTTGAAGTTTCGCAATTGGTTCATCATCTAATATCCCTTCATATCCATAATGAAGATATGCATAAATCATTTTTCCAAATTGTGTACCCCAATCTCCAAGATGATTAATGCCATGTACTTCATTACCTAAAAAACGAAATAGTCTTCTTAACGATGCACCTATTACTGTCGAACGAATATGACCTACAGAAAATCTTTTTGCTATATTAGGGGAAGAATAGTCTATTACAACGATTTCTTTTTGCTTCTTTTCTGATAAATATGTCTTATTGTTTATTATCTTTATTGTTTCGTTTATAAAGGCTTGTTGTTGTAAATATACATTTAAAAAACCTTTATCAAATGATACATGAGATATACCATTTATTTTGAGTATAGGTTTTTCTAATTGTTCAAACACTACATTAGGTGATAAACCTTTTTCTTTAGCTAATTGAAAAAGAGGACATGCGAGTTGAGCATCTCCTTTTTTTGCATATTCTATTGTTATTGAATAAGAAAATAGATCAAAAATAACATTTTCGACATCTTGTTTTATCGTTTTTAATAGCATTATTCAACTTGGTCTAATACAGTTGTAAAAAAGGTTTTAACTTGTCTTTCAATCGTGACACCTTCACTCGGTGCTTGATATCTCGCAATAATTTCACCATCTAAAAATGCGATGATTTGAGGTGTTGTTCTAGTTATATCTGAATATGCCTCTAAAAAAGCATTACGATCTCTTGAAGCTGCACCACCAACAAAATCTTGATAGTATAATATTTGATCCACATATGCATCTACACCTTCAGAATAAAAGTAATCTGATACTGTACCAATTGTTTGTACACAAACTGGACATTGTGGACTACCAATATATAAAATAACAAGATCACCTGATGCAATACGTGATTCTAAGGATTCATTAAAAAGAGACCCATTAAATGTGACTTCGTAAAAAGGATGTTCAGCACTAAGTTCAGCTCCAACCTCTTCATAAATATCATAAATACGTTGTTCGTTAGAACGAAAAGTTAATAAAAGTAAACTTAATACAACGATAAGCACGACACCGATACCAATGAGGACTTCTCTTGGTACTTTTGGTGTTACTTGATTATAATGTTTTGCCATATTTAACCTCCATAGATTACTTTCATATTATAGCATGAAGCTTTATTTTTTTGGATATAAATCATCAAAAACTTGAACTAAATGTTTGAGATACTCTTCTTGATTAAAAATAGAGTCTATATCTTGAAGTAAAGGGTTAAAGAATGTATCGTTTATAATAATATCTTGTAGTTTTGTTTTGTTTTTAAGGGCTTCGAAAGAAGCTTTTTGTATGTGTTCATAACTTTTTATACGGTCAAGATTACGGTCGATGCACATATGCAGAAGTCTCTGTGAAAACGTTGTCTGATACGTTGCATCAATGTGTGATTGCATATGATCTTCAAACACCACTAAATGTTTGATTAATTCATGAACCTTTTGAAACATCGTATCAAGAAGACTAAATCCATCTTCAAACATGACGCGCTCAACAGATGAATGTGAAATATCTCTTTCATGCCATAATGCAATATTTTCCATTGCCATAGTGACATAACCTCTCAACATTCTTGATAATCCTGTTAAGTTTTCACTTGTAACTGGATTTTTTTTATGTGGCATTGCTGATGATCCCTTTTGATTGTCAGAAAATCCTTCCGCTACCTCATGAACATCTGATCT
>CAZYNC010000002.1:26125-28884 GCA_964648785.1 uncultured Acholeplasmataceae bacterium | reverse complement strand
ATGATCCCTTTTGATTGTCAGAAAATCCTTCCGCTACCTCATGAACATCTGATCTTGATAATAATCTAATATCTAAAACAAAATCTTCGATGACTGCTCCTGTAATCGCCATATGACTCATCATTGCAGCATGTTTATCTCTTGCTAATACTTGTGTTGAAAGTTGTTGAGGTTGTAATTGAAGTATTTCTGCAACAATACGTTCATGTTCAATAGGCAAAATAGAATAATGACCTACTGCACCACTTAATTTGACTTGTAATACGTCTTTAAGTGAAGTTTTAAATCGAGTATATGCTCGTGTTAAATCCTCATGAAATCTTAAATAGCGTAATCCAAATGTTGACATTTCTGCATACATACCATGGGTTCTTGCCATCATTGGTGTTGATTGATATTTTTTTGCATGCACTAAAATCGTATCTTTCAAAGATGTAAAATGATTGTCTAGAACTTCTGAAGCTTCTCTTAATATAAGAGATTGTGCTGTATCAACAACATCTGTAGAGGTGAGTCCATAATGAAAATAGCGTTTAGATTCATTCATTTGTGACATCATGCTCTCTACGAACGCAAGGACATCGTGTTTGAGTGTTTTTTCACGCTCTAATATGTCGTCTAAATTAATGTCTTTATTCAGTATTGATGATTTTATAAAATCATCGATTTTTCCTCTTTGATGCAAAGCTAATATGGATGCTTCTTCAACCTTTAACATCTTTTTATAGCGATTTTCTAAGGAAAATATTGCTTTCATATTTGCACTTTGATATCGCTCAATCACGTGATACCTCCCACATATTAAGAAGATGAATCGTTTGTTCTCGCTTTGGACCAACAGATACATATGCAATTTTAGCTTCTAATTGTTTTTCAATATAGCTTAAGTATGTTTTAGCCGCTTCAGGAAGATTGTCATAACTGTTAATGGTCGAGATATCTTCTTTAAAAGAATTAAGTGTATCATACACTGGATTAACTCGAGATAGATCATCAATATGAGCAGGAACTTCATCAATGATAAGTCCATCTAGTTCATATGCTTTACAAACTTTGATTTCATCCATCTCATTCATGACATCGAGTAGTGTGATCGCTAAATGAGTGATGCCACTAACTCTTACGGCATGTTTTAATGATACTAAATCTAAATATCCAATTCTTCTTGGTCTCCCTGTTGTGACACCGTATTCATGAGCAACTTCCCTTATTTGGTGAGCAAGTTCTGTATGAATTTCAGTTGGAAATGGACCTTCACCTACTCTTGTGGAATATGCTTTTACTATACCTAAAGCTCCCTCTAATAACCATGGTGCCATACCAACTTGTGCAGGAATACCTGAAACTGATGGAGCTGATGATGTAACATAAGGATAAGTCCCATGAGAGATATCTAACATGACACCTTGAGCTCCTTCAAACATGATGGTTTTGTTGAGTTTGACAGCTTCATCAATGTATTTAGAAACATCGATAATATTGGGAATTAATTCAAGGATATCATCTTCATAACGATCATAATAAGCTCGAGCATCAAAAGAAATACCATGTAAATCGGCGAGTGTTTCTGCTTCTTTGATAAATCGTTCTTTATTCAATAAAGAAGCCACACGAATCCCTTGTCGATTAATTTTATCACTATAGCTTGGCCCAATTCCTTTTTTTGTTGTACCGATGTTTTGCGTGATTTCTTTTTGAGCATCTAATGTTTTGTGAAAAGGTAAGATTAAATGAGCACGATTTGAAACTTTAATCACTGCTTTAGGAAATGGTTTTTTCTCTTTAAAAAAAGTTTCTAAATTAATCACCATTCCAGGTCCTAGAATAGATATAACGTGAGGATGAATAACACCTGAAGGCAAAATATGCAAATCGTATGTATAGGATTCAAATTTCACTGTGTGTCCAGCATTATCGCCACCTTGATAACGAATTACGAGATCTGCTTCTTTAGCAAGCACATCAGTCATTTTCCCTTTACCTTCATCACCCCATTGGAGTCCTACTATTGCTAATCTTTTCATGTTTTTACCTCACATATTTAACGTCATTATTGTAGCATAAAAAGTAACCAATCACAATGTAAGTATTTATAGTATAATAAATTAAGGAGCGACTAATGAATATTATTTTTGTAACCTCTGAAGTATATCCATTTCAAAAACATGGTGGGCTAGCTGACATTTCAGCATCTTTACCTAAAACGTTGCATCAAAAAGGGTTACACATAAAAACGATTTTACCTCTTTATGAAGATGATGAATTTCAACATCTTTACACTTTTTTTAAAAAGAAAATCATTACTTTTGGACAAGAAAAAATCGAAACTGAATATTACACATATCACTATGAAGATTACGATTATGTGTATGTTAAAAATAGTTTGCTTTCTGCTCTTGATCCAAAGGAGACCTTTATCACATACATCATGTTCAATGTTGCTGTATTAGAGATTTTAAAAGACTTGGACTATAAAAGTATTGACATTTTACATATTAATGATTGGCAAACTTCATTTATTCCTTTTCTACTAGATACGATGTACAGGCCCTCTGAAAGTTTTTATGAGCAAATTAAAACATTGCTTACAATTCATAATCTAGAGCGTCAAGGTCAATTTGATCGACAATTTGAAACGTATTTGCCTTATAAAAACTTTACTTATATTCTTAACGGTCATATCAATTTTTTAAAAACGGGTATTATGAGAGCAAATTATATCAATACAGTTTCAAGAACGTATAAGAAAGAAATATTAT
>CAZYNC010000002.1:9739-26025 GCA_964648785.1 uncultured Acholeplasmataceae bacterium | reverse complement strand
ATGAGAGCAAATTATATCAATACAGTTTCAAGAACGTATAAGAAAGAAATATTATTGCGTTTTTATGGGTTTGATTTAGATAGTGCCCTCAAGGCAAGACAAGATCACTTAGAAGGCATTCTTAATGGATTTGATCATCACTTATATGATCCCACAACATCAAGAGTACTCTCAATCAATTATGATGTTGATACATATAAAATGGGTAAAAAACAAAATAAACGTACTTTTTTAGAAAGTATTCAACTCAAGGATACAGCTATTCCTTTGTTGCTTTTTAATGGCAGATTAGGTAGACAAAAAGGCATTGATTTGATGAAACATGCGATTGAAGATGGGTTAATGAATGAAACAATAAACCTTGTTGTTGTTGGTGAAGGTGAAACTAAATATGAGGCTTATTTTAAAGAATTAGAAAGAAAATACCCCGAACATATGCATTTTCATGAAGGCTTTAATCAACATTTTTCTGAAAAAGCTTATGCAGCTTCTGATTTCTTTTTACTACCAAGCTTATTTGAACCATCTGGTCTTAATCATTTAATCGCAATGCGTTATGGATCATTACCCATTGTACGCGAGACTGGTGGCTTAAAAGATACTGTCTTTAGTCAAGGACCTCAACATAATGGCTTTACTTTTATCAATTATGATGAGCAAGAATTTCAAGACATATTTTTAGAGGCAATCTCTCATTATTATGATGACGATCATGTATTTCATGAAAAAATAAAACATGCAATGCAAGTAACATCACATTTAGAAGATATGGCAGATCATTACATCAATCTATATCAAAAAGTAATGCTTGATGAATAAAAAAAGCACACTTGTGCTTTTTTATTTTGATTCTAACGTTTCTTTTAATTGATCATTCATTTTTTTATCACGTATGGCTTTAATTTCTAATTCGTATGGAGCATGTCCATTTACATAAGGCGTTTCTAGTATCTTAATGATATCTTTAAAATCTTCATCATAAATGATTTCTATCAGTGCGTCAAATCCTATAAAACCAAAACCTAAGTTTTCGTGGCGATCTTTTGCAGCACCATTCTCATTTTTTGAATCATTGATGTGCAAAACTTTGAGTCTATCTAATCCAATGATGTTATGAAATGCTTTTTTAACCTCTTTGAAGTTATCTTTAATATCATATCCAGCATCATGTGTATGACATGTATCAAAACAAATACTAATTCGTGGATGATGATGTGCAAGAGAAATGATTTCTTGTAGTTCTTCAAATGTTTTACCTACTTCATTCCCTTTGCCTGCCATAGTTTCAAGTGCGATTCTCACATCTAAATCTTTCGTATGTTCAAAAACTTGAAGTAACCCTTCAGCAATCCATTTTTTTGCTTGTTCACGGTCTTTTCCAACTGCAGAACCGGGATGCAATACCATATCTTTTACGCCAAGTGCATGCGTTCTAATGACTTCTTTCGTCAAAAAAGAAATTGCAAACTCTCGTTTTTCTGCCTCCGGATTTGCAAGATTAATGATATATGGTGCGTGTACAACAACATTGTTTTTGTCAAAACCGTGTGCTTCCATATAGTCATATGCTTCTTGAATTAAAAATTGATCCATCGGTTTTCTTATTGTGTTTTGAGGAGCACCAGTATAGACCATCATCGCTGTTGCCCCATATGATAAAGCCTCTTTGACAGATCCTAAATACATTTCTGAACCCGATAACCCAACATGTGATCCAATTTTCATTTTGACTTACCTCGCAATGCTTTCATTTTTTTCTTATAGTTTGGTTTTACTTTAGTTGGTTTTTTGTGTGTCATCACGACTTTTTCTGCCTGTTTTTTTACACGTCGTAAGACGATTTCACCGTCTTTGATTGTCGCTTTTTTAAGCGCATATCCTTGATCGATGAGTTTGATGATAGAGTTCCGTTCTGCTTGATGATATAGTGTTATTGCAACACCGGATTGACCCATACGTCCAGTTCTTCCAACACGATGCATCCAAAAGCTTAATGGTCGAGGTATGTCATAACTCACAACATGCGACACGGTTAAATCAATTCCTCGTGCCATCACATCTGATGTGACAACCCATTCAAATTCAAGCGCTTGAATACGTTTCATTTTCTGAAGTCGATGTTTTGACGTATCTTTTGAAGAAATGGATATAATCGATGTTAAATTACCTAATTCTTTTTCAATGAACTCAATATCTTCTTTTTTAGACACAAAAATCAATCCTAAATAAGGTTTAATTTCTGTGACGATTTTTTTTAATGTTTCTATTTTTTGATCAATTGCTGATTCTATTGCAACATATTGAATATTCGGTTTAAGCTTTTTAGTTTCTGAAACAAGTTGATATTGTCCAAAATATCGATTGATTATTGGCTTCATCGTATTAGAAAGAGAAGCTGAATATAAGTGAATTCTCTCAAAATTTGTCTTATTTAATACTTTTTCAATGTCTAATAAAAAATCAGATTCAAAAAACATGTCAGCTTCATCGAAAATAATATCTTTAACATATTTAGTTGATATTTGATATTGTTCAATTAACATGAGTAGTTTATGTGGTGTTGTAATCAACACTTGTGGTGGTTTAGAAGAAACCTTTTCAAGTGATTGTTCATAGTCTTGACCAATGATTTTTTTAATGTGAATTGTAGATCGTATAGGGTGAAGCATCGTATAAACTTGATGAATCAATTCTTGTGTTGGAAGTAAGATAATCACTTGTATTTCAGATAAATTTGATTTTATCTGATCGATGACTGGAATGCCATAAGCAAGTGTTTTTCCGGTGCCTGTAGGTGCAATTCCAACGATGTTTGATTTTTTCTGATATGCAAAAAAAGACGCCTTTTGAATCGGCGTGTAGTCTTTAAAGCCAAGTTGAATTAAATATTTTTCATACATCAAATCACCAATAATATTATATCACATAAACATAACATTTAGGTTGATGGATGAAAAAGGTGATACGTAAATAAATCAAAAGGTGTTTCATATTCATCTAAATTACTTACATAAACACCAATTAACCTAATCGGAATAGATTGATAATGCTTTATGAAAAGATCTTTGATACCTTCTCTAATGATGGTTGGATCTTGGGTATGAGACGCTAACGTGAGCGATTTTGTTTGATTTTTAAATGTATGTGTTTTAAGTTTATATCCAATTGTTTTTGCATATAATTTATGTTTGATGAGTTTTTCGATAACGTCATCTAGCAATGGATTCATCATATCTAAAATGATATCCATAGCATCAATTTCATAATTCAATGTTGTCTCTTGTGAGATGGATTTTGGCTTAGCATATTGGTTATCAATCACATTTGTAGAATTCCCATAAAGATGAAGTAAAAAACTTTGATAATGTTCTTCTGACATATGCTTGAGGATATGTTCTTGATTTTTCTTTAATGTGAAATCACCAATGGTGTTGATACCTGCTTCCATGAGTTTCGGATATGTTTTCCGTCCTAATCCATATAAATCACTTAATGGAAGTGGAAAAAGTTTATTGACAATATCCCTTTTTCTTAAGACAGTGATCCCAAGAGGTTTTTTTAAATCAGACGCCATTTTAGCTAAAAATAGTGTTGGTGCAATACCAATTGAATTAGGTAATTGATACGTTTCATTCAGTGTTTGTTGAATGATATTAGCAATTTCTAACGGATTTTCATGATGTGACATATCTAGATAGGCTTCATCAATGGAAGCTTTCATCATGGAAGATGTCCATGTCTTTAAATACTCAAAAAATAAGTTGGAATGTTTTTTATATAATTCAAATTTTGTCGGTACTACTAAAATATGTGGGTATAAATCAAATGCATCTTTTACATTCATACCACTTCTAATTCCATATTGTCTAGCTTCATACGATGCGGTTAAAACAACCCCTCTTTTGGTCACTGCACTACCACCTACAATGAAGGGTTTTCCTTTTAGATAAGGATCTTCGATAAGTTGACAACTTGCATAAAATGCATTGAGATCAATATGAAAAATGACTTTTGCTTTGTTTTTCATCATTAAACTTTTACTTTTCATTGGTTTGTTGTATAATAATACTTGAATTTGAGGTGATGTATATGGCTAAAAATAAAATCTTAACAAATCAACAACCTGAAGAGAAAAAACACTATAAAATGCCTTTTGAAACTTGGTGGGGTAAAATACTCATCTGGACACTCTTTGTTGGTATGGTTGGTGGTGTTTTACTTAGTTTCATCGTTGCAATCATTAGTGGACAAGCTTAAGGCTTGTCTATTTTTTTTGCATCAATAACATTTTTGCTTGTTCAATAGCAAATGTGGACATCGTTTCATCTGATAGCATTGAAGCAATCTCTTTGATACGTGCATCTTCGTTCAGTTTCTCAACAAACGTTTGGATACGACCGTCTATGTTTTGTTTGTATACTTTTAATTGTGTATGAGCTTTTGCTGCGACTTGTGGCACATGGGTAATCACAATCACTTGCATGACTTCACTTAATTTTGACATTTGATTGGCTACTTTAGAAGCTGTTTTACCACTTATACCCGTATCAATTTCATCAAGTATGATCATCGATACACCTTGGTAGACAGCTTGAAGTGATTTAAATGCAAACATGAAACGTGAACGTTCACCACCTGATGCGACTTTATGTAAAGGTTTGAGTGGTTCGCCTTCATTTAAAGAAATGTAAAACGTGACTTCATCCATACCATGCTCAAGCATGTGATCAAGAGTTTGAATGTGAATATCAAATGAAACATGAGGTAAATCTAGTTCTTCTAATCTTTTAACTAAAGCTTGATTGATTGTATGTGCTACTTTTTTTCTATAAGTTGTTAATACCGTTGCTTGTTGGATAACGACATCTTTTTTTTGTGTAATATCTTTATCTAGAGCAATTAAAAGATCATCATAATGTTCTAAAGCTTCGATTTCTGTTGTTAATTCTTCTAAATATTTAATGAGTTCTGGAATTGATTTTTGATATTTTTGTTGGATTTTAATTAAATCAAACTCTCTTTGTTGTAATACTTCAAACGTGTTGGGATCAAAGTCAAGTCGATCCATTTCAGACAAAATTGTTGATTTCATATCTTCAAGTTCATAATAATAATTAGATATGATGTCTTTCATTGATTCAAAAGTTGGTATATATGTTGAAAGTGACTCGATTTCTTGCTTAATTTGATATAACTCATGCATAACATCTGAGGATTCAAAGAGTGTCTTTAATTGTTGAAAGTGTGTTGAGATTGTATCAAAATGTTTCATTTGGTGAATATCTTCTTGAATTTGACTTAACTCATCATCTTTTAAATTGAACGCTTTAAGTTCTTGAATTTGAAATCGAATAAGGTCGTCTTGCTTTTGTTTTGTTTCATGAAGATTCATAACGTGTTGTTTTTTCTTTACTGCATCCTCATAGTGAGATTTTGCTATTAAATAATTGACATGCAATGGCTCAATGTTCTGATAATCAAATGTATCCAGCATATGGCCGTAAGATTTTGGATCAATGAGTTCAAATAGATCATCTTGATCATGAATATGTCCAAGTTTTGACGCCATTTCTCTTATTTTTTGTAATGTGACAATCTCGCCATTAAGTTTCATGATATTTTTTGATTGAAGCGAAAGACGTCTTTCAATCGTGATTGATTCTTCTCCTAAAACAAATAAACCAAAAACCATCGCTTCATCAAAGCCATGTCGGATCATGTCTTGATCACTTCTTTTACCAAATAATAGTTGAAGTGATTCTAGAACCATAGACTTTCCTGCACCGGTTTCTCCTGTAATTGCTGTAAGTCCATGTTCGAATTCTAATGTCATATCATCAATTAATGCGATATGTTGAACAATCAATTTTTTAAGCATGAATGCCTTTCATTTGAATATAATACAGTGTTTCTTGGTTTCCTTTTTTTCCTTGTATGGATGCATCTTTTTTCACGATGATATTATAGCCGAGTTGCATCATGTTTTTTTCAACATGATCTAAAATATGTCGACGTGTTTTTTCATCTTTAATGACGTCTTTATATTGATTAAGCTGTTCAAATTGAGGTTTTATCAATACAATAATCTTTTTCGTATGATTCATAACGTGTTTTAAAATAGGGATAACTGATGTAAATGAGACATCAATCACCATGAGATCGTGTTCAGGTATGACAACGTCAAGTATATTTGTTCGTTCATGTATCAATACTCTTGAATCTTCTCTTAACATAGGATGTAACTGGTCTTTGCCTACGTCATAAGTCAATACTTTTTTTGCACCATGATGTAAAAGAACTTGTGTAAATCCACCCGTTGAAGCACCAACATCAATACATATATTATCTTTGATATTGATGTTTAAATCCATTAAAAATTGATTCAATTTATCACCACCGCGTGAGACAAATTGAATATCTTTTTCAATTTTTATCAAATCGTCTTGTTTCACAGAATAACTTGATTTTAAAACTGCAATACCGTTTACAAAAACAAATCCTCTATTGATGAGATCTTTTGATTTTGCTCTTGTCTCAACTAAATCTTGATCGACGAGAAATTGATCTAAACGCATGCTATTCTTGCGTTTTCACAAGTACTTTTTCAGCATTTTCTAACATGACATAACAAGCTTTTGCGAGTTCTAGTCCTTTTTTATATTCTTTGACGGCATCATCTAATACAATATCTTTACTTTCAAGTTTTTTTACAACTTGTTCAAGTTGTTCTAACATAACTTCAAATGATTGTTCCATTTTAACGCTCCTTTTTCTCTTTGACGATAGTATGTAAAATACCATCCTTTAATGTGATGTTGATTTGATCATCTCGATCAACATCTTGTATACTTGTAATTACTACGTGATTTTTTTCAATAAGTCCATAACCTTTATCCATCACTTTTAAAGGGGATAAAGCATCTAATTGACGATTGAGCGATTCAAATTGATGTCTTTTGTCACTTATATAATAATGAATGTTTGGTGAGAGTTGCTGGTTAATTGTCAAAAATGCTTGTTTTTTAAGTGATAGCACATACGTCATCGATTGTATAAGACGATCGTGCAATTGACGGACAGCTACTTGATGTTGACTTACTTTTTCTTGTGGTGATTGTTGTGATAATCGTTGATCTAAATATGTCAGTTTAAGTTGTTTTGATTCTATGTTTGCATGTAGCATTTTTTTCAATGTATGGGCAGTTTCGATTACATAACTTTTAAGTTGTTCTGATGAAGGTGTTGCAAGTTCAGCAGCTGCTGTAGGTGTAGGTGCCCTCATATCAGCGACAAAATCAGCAATGGTCACATCGGTTTCATGTCCAACTGCAGAAATGATTGGGATAGATGATTGATAGATAGCTTCTGCAACTATTCTCTCATTGAACCCCCATAAATCTTCAATTGAACCACCACCTCGTCCAACAATTAATACATCGACATGATTGTCTATATTTGCTTGTCTAATTTGTGCAGAGACGGTATGTGCACATTCCTTACCTTGAACTTGTGCTGGATATAATATCAGTTCAACAAGTCTGTATCGTCTATTAATCGTATTTTCAATATCTTGAATGACTGCTCCAGTAGGTGATGTAATCACACCTATACGTTTAGGAAACTTTGGAATACTTTTTTTGTGTGCTTGATCAAAATAGCCAAGTCCCTCTAGTTCTTTTTTTAATGCTTCATATTGTTGATATAAAAGTCCTACTCCATCTAATTCGAGCTGTATAACTTGAATCGAATAACTTCCACTAGGCTCATATAAGCTTATTTTACCTAAGACTAAAACATGATCACCATCTTTAGGTAACATGTTGAGTCTTTTTGCATCACCTGCAAACATAATGGCATTAATTTGAGCATGATCATCTTTGATTGAAAAGTATAAATGTCCTCTAGAATGCAACTTAAAATTAGATACTTCTCCTTTGAGTGCAATAGAAGTTAGATGAGTATCTGTTTCTAATTTGGTTTTGATGTATTTAGTAAGTGCTGTTACACTTAAATAATTCATGCATGCTCCTTAATAAACAAGGCGATTGTATCAAGCAATTTATTATTGAATTTAACTTGCTTTTCATCATCTAACATAGAAAACTCACGTGTGATATTTAAGGCTTCATTGATTGCAATTTCAGGTTCTAGTTTCACATACATCATTTCGTAAGTTGCAAGCCTAATGATAGCGCGATCTACGTATGACAACCGGTTCAAACGGTAATTTGTCAAGCACTTTGAAATAATGTCATCAAGGTGCGTTAATTGTTTTAGTATAGCTTGGAGCTCTTGTGTTAGATCCACTTCAAACAAATAGGATGGTTTTTGTTCAAACTGTAATGTAAGATCGTGTTGATATAATAGATGCATTAATTGGATCCGTTTTTCATGTTGTGTCATAAATTACCTCAACTTATATTTTATCATAAATTGAAGATGAAAAAAAAAGAAGTCATTGACTTCTTTTAACTTAGCTTTGAGCTCTAACACGTGCCCAAAGTTCTGCCATTTTCACTTTAAGTTCTGTATTATATCTGAAAATAGAATCGTTTGTTCTCACTGTCATTCGATATGATGATTCAGGATATGTCTCACTTTCAATGACACTATTGATGACATCTATTCTAGGTGCTGTGTAACCAACATATTCTGTATTGAGTAACATGTTGTCAAAACTTGTCATGAAATTAATAAAATCATATGCTGCATCCTTGTTTTGAGCATTTTTAGGAATCACAAAAGCATCTAACCAAACATTGCTTCCATTTGTTGGTACATAATATCCTAAGTCTTCATTTTCACTCATTAAATATACTGCATCACCAGAGTATGAAACCGCCATGGCATATTGTGTACTTCCTGAGACCAACATTGCATCAAATATTTCATCAGATGCATATGTAACGTTTGAAACACGCGTTGAATCAGCTAACCATGCCTCAGCAGCTTGTAGTTGAGCATCTGTCGGATTATTAATATCAACAGCACCACCATATAACGCTTTTAAAGCGACCATGATCATATCTCGTGTTGAGTCATAAAACATGACGTCGTCATCAATATCATTCAAAGCATCCCAACCAAGTGATTCAAGTTGTGCTAAACTGACGCGTGTTGAATCATATAAAATACCTACATTTCCGAAAAAATAAGGCACTGAATAATTCAAAATATTGAAATCAGCTGGATCACAACCACAATCTGGCCACAAAGCTGTAATTGATGGATCAAGTAAGTCTTTTGTCATGTCGATTCGATCCCAATCAATGGTGTCCAATAAATCTTTTTCGACCAATTCTTCAATCGCATAGTCACTAGGAATTACGAGATCATATGCATTAGATTGATCTTCTATCTGAGGAATGGCAACTTCATTTGAGTCAAAGACAATCAGTTCAACTTCGACGCCATATTCCTCCTCAAAAGCATCCAATAAGGATTCATCAATGTATTCAGTTGGCATGAATAATTTGATGCTGTTACTAGCTTCACAAGAAGCGAGAACTGAAAGTGTTAAACTTAACACAATAAGTAATACTATTTTTTTCATTCTTCTTCCTCCTTAAGGTTTTTTTGGGTTTTAAAATAGTCAAAAGTGATTTTCATCCCAATGACTAAAATAATGAGGGTTGATAAAGCATTAATGGTTGGTTCGATTCCGCGTTTTAATGTATATAGATAGATGGAAATATTTTTAACAGCAGAACCACTACTTGCAAAATAACTAATCACAAAATCATCAAATGACATCGTAAAAGCAATGGCAGCACCAGCAATAATGCCTATTCTGATTTGAGGTAAAATAACATGCCATAATGTTTGAAGTGGGGTAGCACCTAAATCACTTGATGCGGATACTAAATCAGCATCCATTTGTCTTACTTTTGGATAAACCGTAATCACAACATAAGGGACACTAAATGCAATATGAGCGATAATCATTGTTGTTAAGCCTCGTTCTATTTGAAATGCACCAAATAAAACAAAGAAGCTAATTGCTGTAACAATTTCAGGATTAACAATTGGAATATTATTAAAATTTAAAGTCCATTCACGTAACCATTTTTTATTTTTGGATAAACTAATAGCCCCTAAAGTACCAATGAATGTAGAAACTATGGTTGAGATTAACGCAACGAGAATGGTTGTAAATACAGCATCCATGATTGTTCCACTCTCAAAAAGTTTTACATACCATTCAAGTGAAAACCCCGTAAATTGAATGAGTGATTTTGAATCATTGAAACTAAAAATGACTAAACTTACAATAGGGATATAGATAATTAACAATATTATAGTTAGAAAAGTTTTAGAAGAAAATGTATGTTTATTCATCGCCACCCTCCGTATATTTATCCACTTTCTTTATTGCATATAAAAACACAAGTATGAGTCCTGCCATTAACAAAGCGATGGAAGAACCATAACCGAAATCACCTTGTGAAATCATCGCGTTTTCAATTAAATTTCCAATTAAAAATCTTCCAGCACCTAAATATTTCGGTACAACGAGTGTTGTTGCTGAAGGCAAGAATACCATCATGATACCTGATAAGACTCCTGATATACTGAGTGGAATGATCACTTTAATTAATGTTTGAAGTTTGTTTGCACCTAAATCAGATGCAGATTCATATAGACTTATATCGATTTTAGATAAAACAGTATAAATAGGTAACACCATAAATGGTAAATAAACATACGTCATCCCTATAATAATGGCGACATTGGTACCAATCAAATTTGGTGCTATCATCAAAATAACTTGCTCTAAAGCTTTTGTTCTTAGTAGCATATTGATCCACATTGGTGCAGTGATCAATAAAATTAGTAATGTTTTGGTTTTAGCATTAGATCTTGCGATCATGTAAGCAAGTGGATATCCGATAAGCAAAGAAACAATGGTTGCAATAAATGCTAACCCAATCGATTCTGCCATTAAACCAACAAAAATAGGCTCATTAATAAATCTTAAATAATTATCAAGTGTAAAGATTAAGGTAAACGTTTGAGATGACTCTCTTGATTGAAAAGAGTAAATCAACATTAAAAAGATCGGAATGATTATGAGGATGGCGATGACGCTTTGATAGGGAATACCTAAAAAGCCTTCGAATGTCCATTGACGCTTAGATTTTGTTTTAGGTTTTGTAATGACAAATGGCTTCAATTTGAGCGCTCCATAATATGTATATCTTCAGGTAAAAAAGATAACCCTACTTCTTTGCCTACAGGTTGTACATCTGTTGTATGAATCGTATAGGTACGATGAGATGTTTTTACATCAATCTCATAATGAACACCTTTAAAAACAACATCATCAACCGTACCATGGATAAATCCTTCATTAACTTCGACTATATCAATATCTTCAGGTCTTATGACAATATCAACTTCTTCATTAAGACCAAATCCTTTATCAACACATGTAAAATCCAGATCATCAAAATGAACTAAGAAGTCAGTTTTCATAATACCTTCGATAATATTTGATTCCCCAATAAAGGTTGCAACAAATTTATTTACAGGTTCATTATAGATATCGACTGGTGTGCCAACTTGTTGAATTTCTCCATTATTCATGACAACAATTTTATCACTCATCGTCAATGCTTCTTCTTGATCATGTGTCACAAAGACAAAGGTAATACCTGAGCGTCTTTGAATTTCTTTTAATTCATACTGCATCTCTTGACGTAACTTTAAATCTAGAGCTGCTAAAGGCTCATCTAATAAAAGGACTTTTGGTTCATTAATTAATGCACGTGCAATAGCAACACGTTGTTGCTGTCCACCTGACAATTTATGAACACGTCTGTTTTCGTACCCTTCAAGACCGACAAGTTTTAAATATTTACGAACTTTATCATCCATATCTTCTTTCACTTGTTGGATGTTATTTAAAAATGCTTGTTTTTTCTCTTGATATAAAGCATTAAATTCAGTTTTAGAAAGATTATTTGCTTGCGCATCTAATCTTAATGTACGCTTCAAGTCTTTCAGTCTTGTAAAACGACCGAGCGCTTCTTGTTTCACACGAAGACCAAAAGCAACGTTATCGTAAACGTCTAGATGAGGAAACAAAGCATAACGTTGAAAAACGGTATTCGTTGGTCTTTTATGGGATGGAATGCCTAGTATTGATTGTCCTTGAAACAACACATCACCTTGTGAAGGTTCAACAAACCCACCGATGATTCTGAGTGTTGTGGTTTTACCACAACCAGAAGGACCTAAAAAAGTAACAAATTCTTGAGCTTCAATTTCTAAGTCTATGCCTCTTAAAACAACTTGACCATTAAACTCTTTTGTTAAATCGACAAGTTTGATGAGAGGTTCATGATTATTTTGCGTATTTTTTACACGATTCAAAGGTTCTTTTTCCATCGTTTTTCCTTTTGTTTAATATGTTTTAATTAACGTGTTTTCATATTAGATAATGTTTAATATTATTAAACTATTAGTTCAATTATTTTAAACAAAACCACATACATTATACATATAGTTATAGGAATGTCAACATAAAAGTTAAAAGCTTTAATTTTTACATAAATTGAAGTATAATTGAAGTATTAAACGAGGTGTTTATGTTTCATGAAGCATTAAAATTACAAAAGTCTACAAAGTATATGATTCAGGGTGTTATTTTCTTTTTATTGTTTATGCTCATTTATACTGTTGTTGATGGTCTCAATATGAGTTATGACGAAATGGCAATTGAATATTCACCTTTATTAGTGGGCATAAATATTAGTATCAATGTCATTATGTCTCTAGGGAGTGCAGCTTTGATGAACTTATCGACAGCAATGGTTGTGTTGAAAGGTAAAGAAGGTAAAGCTTCAACATTTGGTTCAATTTCTGTTCTCTTTGGAATCCTAACGTATGGTTGTACAAGTTGTGTCATCGCTTTCTTTGCAAGTATCGGAATCGCTTTTTCAGTCGCTGTACTTCCATTTGCTGGGTTACCTTATAAATTAATAAGTGTCGTGTTGATCATCATTGGTCTTATTTGGATGTATCGAGAAATAGAACATGGTGTATGTAAAGTAAATTTATCAAAATAAAAAACAAATTGACTTCAATTTGTTTTTTTTATATAATGAAAATGACAACCTTGTCACTTAGGAGTTATATGCCTTCAAATCGTTTTATGAACTTATCAAATAATAAAAAAGAAAAAATACATCGTGCGATCATAAACGAAATGAAAAAACATTCGTATGACCATATCAATATCTCTAATATCGTGAGAGATGCTGATATTTCTAGAGGATCATTCTATCAATACTTCAACAATAAAGATGACTTTTATTTTTATATTTTAGATTTCATCGGGTCAAAAAAACAACGTTATATGAATATCGAGTATTTACAAAACCATTTAATTGGATTTATTGAAAAATTAGAACATATTGTTCATGCATCCATTAAATTTAGTAAAGCCAATCAAGATTATGTTAGAATTGGCATTCAATTATATGCTTCGATACATCCAACAATAAAAACGTTTGTTTCAGCTTCAATTCACGACATGCAGAAACTACTTGAACTTTGGTTATCACAAGATAAAACCTATCAACATATTTCTAACAAAACATCTTTATGTCATTATCTTGCAAGTACGATGACCTATCACACTCAATATGCTCTAACACAAAAAACACTTGAAGAAGTGAAAACCGACTTACTTATTTTAATAAAACTATTAGAGGGAGGCATCACTAATGTTTGATGTCAAAGAGTTAACATTTACGTATCCTAAAAATAAAGAAGCAACTATTAAAGGTATTTCTTTTCATATAAAAAAAGGTGAGATTTTTGGTTTTTTAGGACCATCAGGTGCTGGAAAATCAACAACTCAAAAATTACTATTGAAATTATTATCTGGAGCAACAGGTGATATTCGCTTTAATGGAACATTGATTCAAGATTTAAAGTCTTCCTTTTATGAATCTATTGGTGTCAGTTTTGAAATGCCAATTCATTTTACTAAAATGACTGCGTATGAAAATATTCGATTTTTTCAAGATCTATATGAAAAAAAAGCAGATATCGAAACATTAATGACACGTGTTGGATTATGGAAAGATAAAGATAAACTTATCTCTGAATATTCAAAAGGAATGAAGATAAGATTAAATATAGTACGCGCACTCATCAATCAACCAGACATGCTTTTTTTAGATGAACCCACAAATGGATTAGATCCGAAAAATGCAATGATATTAAAAGACATGATTAGAGAATATCGTGATCAAGGTGGTACAGTATTTATCACGTCGCACATCATGAGTGATATTGACCAACTATGTGATCGTGTTGCATTTATTGTGGATGGAAAAATTGTTGAACTATCAAGCCCAAGAGACTTAAAAATTCAATATGGTAGAAAAGTCATTACTGTAGAATATCTTAACAATGGTGAAAAGTTAGAGCAATCCTTTGATATGACTTTAAAAGATTCTAAAAAGGCACTTTCACAATTTATATTAGATCATGATATCGAAACCATACATAGTGGTGAGACTACACTTGAAGATATTTTTATTAAAGTAACAGGTGTTTCACTAAAATCACCGGAGTCAACTCATGCATAATTTAACTAAATTAGTTAAAGGTGAATTACAAAGACTTCAAAAATACAATGTCACATTGATGAGTTTAATCGTGACGCTTATTTGGATTGCTTTATTGTATTTCATCGATGATACAAATGTTTTTATGATGTTGCTTCCACTTGTTATCATGATTGATGTCACGATGATGTCAGTGATGTATACAGGTGCCGTGATGTATTTTGAAAAATCTGAAAATACGATGCTATCGATTCTTGTAACACCTGTGTCCCATCAAGACATTATTCTCTCTAAAATAATTGCCAATGTGATACATCAAACGTTATCGACATTGCTTGTTGTGATTGCATTTGTTTTAATGAAAGATATTACTGTCTCTTGGCTCATTATTGTATTCATGATGGTATCCATTGGGTTTCATACATTACTTGGGTTCATTTTTACATATACAGCCAAAGATTTTACATCGATGCTTACGAACTTTATGTTTGTGATGATTGTGTTTGCAACGCCATCAATATTAGTTTACGTGAATGTGATACAAACAAGTGATTTTATCAATTACTTATTACTTATAAGTCCTATTGAGCAAGCAACAGTGATGATATCGAGTGCATTTACAAAAACATTTGATATAATGTTTTTTATAAGTTTTATCCTCATGATCTCATATTTCTTTATCATTTATACTAAGTATGTATTACCTAAATTTTCAAGCTATGTTCAAAAGGGAAGTGGCGTTTAATGTTTACGAAAGTACTTAAGCATGAACTAAAAAATATAACGAGAGACCGTATGTATGCATTTTTTGTCTTCTATGAATGTTTACTTATTGCGTTATCTTTGTGGCTAATTCCATATTTAAGAAATACTTCAGGTGATGTGGCTGTTCAAATTACATTTGTTGTGCTCATTTTGATGTCTGGCATTGTATTTGGCGCAATTACAGGATTTACGTTACTTGATGATCAAGATGATGGTGTTTTATTTTCTTTAAAAGTGACGCCAATCAATGTTAATGTATATATATTTTTAAAACTCTTAATGTCTTATATATTTTCAGTAATTGCAACACTTATTTTAGTCTTTGCAACAGGTTTAATCGAGATGCTGCCATTAATCGATATCATTTTTATTACCTTGCTTTCCTCTTTCCAAGGCCCATTTATTGCATTAATTATGAATGCTTTTTCTTCTAATAAAGTTGAAGGTTTTGTCATTATGAAGTTAACAGGTCTCACGATCATAGGACCGATACTTGCCCTCTTCTTAACAGATTGGACTGAACTTCTTATTGGTATATTTCCTGGATTTTGGACTGCACGTATCATGAGTATTTCGATGCTACCAATTGACTTCTTTTTAGGACCTTCATGGATTTATTTTTCATTAGGTCTTTTTGTAAATGTTGCAAGTATTTATTTAATTCATCGTTATTTTAAGTCTAAACACCAACTTTAGAAAGGAGAAAAACATGCAAATTCTATCAATTTTTCTCATTATATATGGCATTATAGTGTTATATCTGACATTATCAAAATCAAGTCTTGTATTTAAGAATCCAAAAACAAAAATGTTTCAAAAGTTATTGGGTGAAAAAGGAACTTATGTATTCTTTTTGCTATTCGGTTTGATTGCATTAGGAATTGGAATTTATTTACAACTCTAATTGGAATTGTTCAAAAGTTGTTTGATCGATAAGTT
>CAZYNC010000002.1:7108-9639 GCA_964648785.1 uncultured Acholeplasmataceae bacterium | reverse complement strand
TTTACAACTCTAATTGGAATTGTTCAAAAGTTGTTTGATCGATAAGTTGTTTGGATAACAATTGTTTTAAGGAGATGTCTATAGCGTCTACTTTTTGGTTCAAGTGAACCTCCTTTTGTTTTATACTCAATAATACAAATCAAAAGGATTTTTACTAAAAAAAATCACACAAAAATGTGTGTTTTAAGTTGTTGATAAAATTGATCGTTTTTTTAAATAATATAATCTAAACTTTAACACAATATAAATAATTGTGATGACGTGCACAGGCCAGGAATACATTTTTACATATATTTGAAATGGATTCAACCAAACATCAAAGCCGGTATGGATATAAATAGCAACATATGCGACATAACTTAATTTATGAAGCATCACCCATGATGAAGGCTTCATTTTAGCACGAATCGTTTTAAATGATGTGATCACCAATGGAACCATCAACAAAGAAGCAACAATACCCGTCGTATTAAAACCACTCAAGGCTTTATCTAAATTTGATAGACTGTGTGGAAGCAAATATATAAATCCATAAATCGCGATGTCACCTCTTACTGGATCGATTACTGAACGAAATGAATTTCCACTTATAAAAATTCCCGGAAGTATGACAAGTAAAAATAACGCAAAACTAAACTGTCCAGAAAATACTGTCCATTCTAAAAATTGCCCACCAACAAAGTAAATGATCAAACTTAATACTAAAGCAAAGATAATAAATTGCCATTCGTATTTCACAATATACTTCCCGATAAAAACGAGCGTCATGTATACAAATGGAATGATAATAAACGCTAGATTACTTAAAATAAAATTCATACATCCAACTTTCTAGTTTGAAGTTTCTAAAAATGCAACAATAGGTAAACTCGTGATATTAGAGGCACCATGAGGTGCTCCTGATGTTTGAAACAGTTGCGTAATATCTTGACCTGCTTGAAATATACCTCTGTGTACACCATTTGGCCAGTTAGGATTACCCGTTACATCATATACAACACCGTTGTATGCAATATAAGCATTTGCGCCATTTTTACCGTCATATTGTGAAAGTTCATCTAATGTCATCATAACTCTTTCATAAATAGCGTGAATCGTAATATCTTCATTAATAATTGTGATATCTGAATCCCATGATTTAAACTCATAACCTCCTTCACTTGGGGCAGATGGAAATGATAATGTATCCCCTATCTCTAGTGTTTGAGTTTGAATGATTTTACCGTTTAAACCTCTAAACGTGACGGTAACAGATAGATCTACACTTGGTGGAACTAATACACCATCTAATACATGAACGACACCATTATCAGCTAAAATATCAGATTCTATAATTTTAACGCCATTAACAAAAACATCGTTACCCTCAACCGTAATAGTTAAAAATTCTCCAGTTGTTGTTTCTACTTGTGAGGCACCTGTTTTGAGAGCTTCTAACAATAATGTCTGCTCTACCATGTGATAGCGTAAAACATCAAAAAGATCGATATCACCAAGCAATTGATCAAATCCTTCTGAAGGATCAAAATTATCTGGTATTTCAAATGCTTCTATCATACCAAATGCATCTAATGATGGTAGAAAAATTGTTAACTGCTCATACGTCGAAAAATCAATTGCGATTTGACCACTGTACACTAAACTAGCAAGTGATTGATAGCCATCAATTGAGGCAATTGTTGAAAGCATATCATTGAGTTCAACTTCTTTAATCGTACCTATTCTTGGAACACGATCTAAAAAAGATTTCCCATGAGGAGAACTGAGTATTTCTTCTGATAAATCTTGTCCTGCTTGATACATGCCTTGATGTGTCCCATCACGCCAGTACGGATCATTTGTGACATCATAAATATATCCATCTACAGCAATGTAGGCTTTTCTGCCATTGGTCCCATCAAAAAAAGCGAGTTCTTCAAGCGTTAACTCAATCATTTCTTTTTCAGGTACTGTATTATTTGAGCATGCAGCAAGCATGAGTACTGTTAAAAATGTCAGTAATATTTTCATATTAAACTCCTCTTTATTTCACTATAACATAATAAAAAAAGACACCACTTAATGATGTCTTTTATCATCATTTTTTGTAAGAATATGTGATTACATAAAACTTATTAAAAGACCTATGCATGCTGCAACGAATATGAGTTTTGAAGGCGTTAATACTTTCGCTACAAGCAATACGATTCCAGAAATACTGATGAGATATTTCCACCATATGAAATCAAAAGATATACCTAAGTCTATGACAACGGATATCATCAATGCGATTGCAGCATAATTTAGTGCTTTTAAAATATCTTTAAACCAATTCACTTCTCTCAAATACTGAAAACCTTTGTAAAAAAACGTAATAAGTAAAAACCCAGGTAAAAATATACCCACTGCGCCAATGATGCCCCCAATAACATTACCGCTTAGCACATATCCTAAAAATCCAGCCGTTGTAAAAACTGGACCTGGAGTAATTTGTCCGACTGCAACACCATCTAACATCTGTTGAAAGGTTAAATGTCCAGGTGAAACAAACA
>CAZYNC010000002.1:0-7008 GCA_964648785.1 uncultured Acholeplasmataceae bacterium | reverse complement strand
ACTGCAACACCATCTAACATCTGTTGAAAGGTTAAATGTCCAGGTGAAACAAACAGTGTTTCTAAATAGCTTGTTAAAACATACCCACTCCCATAAAGAGTTGCACCTATTTGAAAAAACAATAAAAAAATCATGATAAGACTCATCGCTTCCTGTACATGTGAACGTCTAAAAAGATAACGATATAAAAATGCTAATAATCCTAAAATGATAAAAACAGCTATTTGATTCACAAAAAAACTTAATGCTAATGCAATTGTGATGTAGACAATAGCATCATAACCTTTGATCACTTTTTTACTCAACTGATAAACAGCAAACATAATAATACTTACAACAGCTGGAGCAATGACATCGAGCATATTTTTAATTACAAAAAGATTTCCAAATTCAATGTATATGTAAGCGAGCAAAAGGACTAACATTAAGGCAGGTAAAATAAAAGCAATTCCTGCGATCCAAAGACCCAACTTACCACCTCGATGTCGACCAATTAAAAGCGCAAGTTCTGTAGAACTTGGTCCAGGTATGACTGAAGAAAGACTAATGAGATCTAAAAAATGTTTTTCATCAAGCCACTTCTTTTCATCGACAAAAAGTTGATGCATAAGTGCTATATGTGCTGCTGGACCACCAAATGAAAGTAGACCTAACTTAAAAAAAATAAGAAATATCTCTTTATACAACTGATTACTCCTTTACTAAAAGTATATCATTTTAGTTACCATAATTTCCCAAAAATGCTATAAACCTACTTGACAAATTTTTTCTACTTTTATAAAATAATCTTGGAATTGGCAAACAACAAATAAGAGTGCCAGAAAGGAGAATTTATAATGCTAAAACCATTAGAAGATTATGTTGCTTTAACACTTGAAAAAGAGGAAAAGACGACTGCGTCAGGGATTATTTTAACAAGTGAAGCAAAAGATAAGCAAGCCGTTGGAAAGGTTGTTGCTGTAGGCCCTAAAGTAGAAGATTTAAAAGAGGGTGATAAAGTTATTTATCAGACTTATTCAGGTACTAAAGTAGAACTTGAACAACAAGAATATTTACTTATTCAAGTAAAAAACATATTAGCAAAATTAGTATAAGGAGAGATAAATATGGCAAAAAAAATACTGCAATCAAAAGATGCACAAGCATCAATTTTAAGAGGTGTCGATACACTTGCAAATACCGTGAAAGTCACTCTTGGACCTAAAGGAAGAAATGTTATTTTAGATAAGGGTTATGGTTCACCTTTAATAACAAATGACGGGGTGACAATCGCAAAAGAAATCGAACTTTCTGATCCTTATGAAAATATGGGTGCTAAACTTGTTTATGAAGTTGCATCCAATACAAATGATGTTGCTGGTGATGGAACAACCACAGCAACAGTACTTGCTCAAGCAATGATTCATAGAGGGTTTAAAGCAGTTGATAGAGGCTCTAATCCTGTTCTTGTTAGAGAGGGTATTGATCTCGCAGGAAAAAAAGTTGCTGAAAAGCTACTCGAGATGAGTCGAGATATTAAAACATCTCAAGATATTGCAAACGTTGCAACAATTTCTTCAGGGTCTTCTGAAGTTGGAACTATCATCTCCCAAGCAATGGATAAAGTATCAAAAAATGGCGTAATTAATGTTGACGAATCGAAAGGTTTTGAAACTGAACTTGATGTCGTTGAAGGCATGCAATATGATAAAGGTTACGCATCACCATATTTTGTCACAAATCGTGAGACGATGTCCATTGAATTTGAAAATCCATATGTGTTTGTAACTGACCAAAAAATTAGTACCATTCAAGATATCTTACCTGTATTAGAACAAGTTGTGAAATCATCTCGTCCTCTTCTTCTTATTGCTGAAGATATCGAAAATGAAGTCACATCAACATTAATCGTCAATAAATTACGAGGAACATTTAATGTTGTTGCAACAAAAGCACCAGGCTTTGGTGATCACCAAAAAGAAATGCTTCAAGATATTGCTTATTTAACTGGCGCAACATTTATATCAAAAGATTTACAAATGAAATTAAGTGAAACATCACTTGAACAACTAGGTGTTGTGTCTAAAGCCATCATAAAAAAAGATACTACCACACTTATCGGTGGCCAAGGTGATCAAAAACAATTGGAAAATAGAAAATCAGAAATTGAATCTCAACTTGTATTAACGACATCTGATTATGATAAGAAAAAATTACAAGAGCGACTTGCAAAATTGAGTGACGGTATTGCAGTCATTAAAGTAGGGGCAGCAACAGAGTCTGAATTAAAAGAGAAAAAGTTACGCATTGAAGATGCTTTAAATGCTACTAAAGCAGCGATAGCTGAAGGTATAATTCCTGGTGGTGGTGCTGCACTTGTGCGTATACAATCTGATTTAAGACAAACGTTAAAACAAGACAATATTGATGTCATGCGTGGTATATCTGCAGTATTAGATGCACTATCAGAACCACTCGAACACATTGCTGAAAATGCTGGTTTTGATGGTACTGCAACATTAGAAACATTTAGAACTCAACCAGTTGACATAGGATTCGATGCAAAAACTGGGACATGGGTACATTTAATTGAGAAAGGCATTATAGATCCAACAAAAGTAACCCGTAGCGCAATTTTAAATGCTGCTTCAATTGCATCACTACTTATCACTACTGAAGCTGCAGTAGCAGATATTAAAGAAGATAAAGAAACCCTTCAACCTCAAATGCCTCCAATGTATTAAAAAATGAAAAAGCCTTTAAGCTTATTTAAAGGCTTTTTATTTATGATACAATATTTTCAAGGAAGGTATGTATGCCAGTTCATTATTATGTCACGATCATATTCATAATCATTGGTTTTTATTTGTTATTCTCATTAAAACCAAGAAAAAAAATGAAGACAATCAAACTAAGTGAACAACACGTTTCAGTCATCATACCTGCAAGAAATGAGTCTTTACGAATCAAACCTCTTCTGGAATCATTAAAATGCTACAAAAATGATGTAGAAATCATTATTGTTGATGATCACTCAGAAGATGAGACTGGTTCATTAGCTTCTTCTTATGGCTATCAAGTCGTGATACCCAAAGAAAGACCAAAAGGATGGAAAGGTAAGCCTTGGGCACTAGATCAAGGCGTATCACATGCAAAAGGGGATATTCTTGTTTTTTTAGATGCTGACACGATTCTTATGAATCAAGGATTGGAACACATTATCTCTGTTTTCTTAGAAACGAATACACCACTTTCAATTCAACCCTATCACCATATGAAAACATCGATTGAACGTTTATCTGTTTTCTTTAATGTTTTAGTTGTTATGGCTGCAAATACATATACGCTATTTAGAGAAAAGCTTACACCACGTGCATTTTTTGGACCTACTCAAGTCATGTCAAAACAAGATTACCTAGATTTTGCAACGGATCCATCAGTAACAAGTCAAGTACTTGAGGATATTTATTTAGGAAAAGCTTTTTTGAAAAATGGAAAACGTATTCGAAGTATTATCGGTAAAAATATCGTTTCATTTCGAATGTATCCTGATGGATTTAATGATATGCTTCAAGGGTTTGGTAAAAACTTTGCCAATGGTGCTATTGCCATAGGAGCATTTCAAGCGATTTTGCTATCACTATGGATTTCAGCACCTTACGCATCAATTAATATTTTACTAACAGCACTTTTAACACAAGGTAACCTTATCATCCCAGCAATCATCTATCTTGTTTTTGGAATTCAGCTTTATCTTTTTAGTCGCCAAATCGGAAATTTTAGAGTATCTATTATCTTTTTATATCCATTCCATGCACTTTTTTTCTTATATGTGTTCATCTATTCGTTTTTTAGAATTTACATTTTTAAAAATAATACATGGAAAGGTAGAAACGTATGACACTTCCTTTAATCACGCTTGATTTATGGGTAACTATTTTATTAGATACCCTTTTATGGTTCATCTTTCACATGGGATTTGCAAAACTTGCGATTCTTATTCCAGATCGTTTCTTTGAAAAGCCAATTCCAAATGACATTAAGCATACTCCATTTAAAACTTTTTTTCTAGAAAAAATTATTATGGTGCCTAAATGGAAGAAATATTCACCTGATGGTGGTGCACATTTTAAAGATGGCTTTTCTAAACGATATTTGAAAGAAAAAAATCTCGCGTATTACGAGAAATTTTTAATTGAAACAAGACGTGCAGAACTCACGCATTATCTTCAAATGTTACCTGCTCCAATCTTCTTTTTATTTAATCCAATATGGGTTGGATGGTTGATGATTGGCTATGCAATTTTATTTAATTTACCGTTTATTTGGATTCAAAAGTATAATCAACCAAGAATGATCAAACTCATTATTAAAACTAAGGCAAGGCTAAATAGTGTTGAAGTAAAATAATGGTCTTTGCATCCGTAATCTCATGTCTTTGAAGAAGTGCAAGCACTTCTTTTTTTGTATAATAAAGAATTTCAAACGTTTCATCGATATCTTTTGGAAGTGGATTTTTAATATGTTTACACCTGTAACCTATATATAAATGAATGACTTCATCACTATACCCTAAACAATTATGAATAGACATTACATGTTCAATTTTTTCAGGTTTAACATGTGCTTCTTCTTCACATTCTCGACTTGCACACAAAACTGGATCTTCATCTGCTTCTAATTTACCTGCAGGGACTTCGATTGTTACTGCATTAATTGGATATCTGAATTGCTTGATGAGTACTATGTTTCCATCATCTGTAATTGGTAAAATCGCACTTGCTCCAGAATGTCTAATCACGATACGTGTTGTTTCAATGGATTCTGAAGTCATCACGGTATCCTCTTCAATCGTTAAAAAATTAGAATGGTAGACGGGTTTAGAATGAATTTTAGTTTCTTTCATGATATTGTCCTCTTGTATTATCATAACAAAAAAAGGCAATGATTGCCTTTATTTGATGATAATTTCTTTATTTAAGATGCGTTCTTTGAGTGACTTAATTTTATCTTGAATAATATTTTGAGTCAATATAAAGCCTTCATCTGGACCATGTGATGGATCATCTAAGCCCCAATCTTCTCTAAATTGACATGGTAACCATGGACAATCCACGTTACATCCCATCGTAATCACTACATCAACTTCTGGAAGTTCATCAACAAGTTTAGATGATTGTGTTTCGTTCATATCAACATTATGTAGTTGTTTTATGATACGTACGGCATCTTGATTGATTTGTGGACGTGTTTCAGTCCCACCACTATACGCTTCAAAAAAATCATCATGATATAACTTTGTAAGTGCTTCTGCCATTTGGCTACGGCATGAATTATGAACGCAAACGTATGCGACTTTTACTTTTCTTTCCATGCTAATATAACTCCGTTTTCTTGTGTATACCAGTTAGAGTGAAAATAATCCATTCTGCAATATTCGTTGCATGATCGCCTATTTTTTCTAAATACTTTAAAATCATGAGACTATAGACAGCTTCTTCTGGTTCAATTTGATCTTTTTTTAACATATCTGTTATTTTAGCAAGTGCTTCTTTATAGATTTGATTAATCGATTCATCTTCTTCAATGACTTTGTGGGCGAGAGCCTCGTTATTGAGTTCAAGTGCTTGAATTGTCATATTGTACATGGATTCTAAGTTATTCATAAGTTTTGTTGCTAATAATAACACGTGTTCATTTGGTTTAGACTCAATATGTGTGGTCATATACGCAACATCACACGCATGATCACCAATACGTTCAATATCTGTAATCATTTTTAAAATACCTGTAACAAGTCTTAAATCTGATGCGACTGGTTGTTCTCTCCAAATCACCTGAAGTGCATGTTTTGCAATGGATTCTTCAGCAGTATCGACTGCATCATCTAATTGAAGTGTTGCTTTTGCTTCTTCTTGGTTTGCAGTTTGAAAAGCATGAAAAGCCTTTTTAATGTTGACAAGTGTTAATTCAGCCATGTCAATGACTTCTTTTTTAAGAGCTTGCATGGATAGAACGAGCGTTTTTCTTACTTGCATATAATTATCCAAACCTTCCTGTAATATATTGTTCAGTTTTCTCTTGTTTTGGATGATTAAAAATCTTATTCGTGTCATCCATTTCAATCAATTCTCCAAGTAAAAAGAAAGCTGTTTTATCTGAAATACGTGCTGCTTGTTGCATGTTATGAGTCACTATAACGATTGTATAATCTTGTTTTAGTTCGATGATTAAATCTTCTATTTTTTGTGTTGCGATTGGATCGAGTGCACTCGTAGGTTCATCCATTAAAATCACTTCTGGTTCCATTGCAATCGTTCTAGCAATACATAGGCGTTGTTGTTGTCCACCTGACAAACTCATTGCTGATTTTTTCAATCGATCTGATACTTCATCCCACAATGCTGCTTTTTTAAGAGCATTTTCAACAATTGTATCTAAAACTTGTTTATCTTTAATACCTTGACAACGTGGTCCATAAGCTATGTTGTCATAAATACTCATTGGAAAAGGATTTGGTTTTTGAAAGACCATTCCTACTTTAGATCGAAGTTCAATCACATCAAAGTTTTTATCATAGGCATCCTGGCTTTCATACATTATCTGACCTGTTACTTTACATGACGGAATTAAATCATTCATACGATTGAGTATTCGAATAAATGTAGATTTCCCGCATCCAGAAGGTCCTATAAATGCTGTTACTTCTTTTTCATTAATTTCCATTGATACATTTTTTATAGCTTGAAAATCACCATAATATAGATCTATATTTTTTAGATCAAATACACGTTTTTTATTTTCTTTCACGTTCATCTTTATTTAACTCCAATTCATATTTTTTTGCAACTGGTGGGCAAATATTTTCACAATAAAATTTATGATAAATACAACAACTAATATAATAATAGCAATTGCTGCAGCAAGTTCAAAGTTTGGAGCTTCTCCACCCATAATCACCCAGATGTGAACTGCAAGTGTTGAACTTCTTTCTGTTAAGAAAACAGAGTCTTTAATAACAGCACCGAC
>CAZYNC010000001.1:60361-65743 GCA_964648785.1 uncultured Acholeplasmataceae bacterium | reverse complement strand
CCAAGTGCAATGACATCTTTTCCTTCGTCACTCAAAAAATTTAACACTGTTTTTTCAAAGGGTTGAAGCGCATAATCATGTCTATTTGATGTTCTTGTGAAGTTATCTTTATTCGTACCAACAAATGGTCTTGTAATGATTCTTCCTACTTTCCATTTTGGTTCCATCATAATATCTCTTGCAATTTGAGAGATTTCATATTGTCTTTCTATTGGAATAATATCCTCATGCATTGCGATTTGCAAAACTGAGTCAGCACTTGTATACACAATGAGATCACCTGTTTTCATATGGTGTTCTCCATATTCTTTGATAATCTCTGTACCAGATGCTGAAACATTTCCAACAATCTTATGACCTGTTTTTTCCTCTAATAATTGGATGAGTTCTTGAGGAAATCCCGTGTCTGTAAACGTTTGAAAAGGTTGAGTAATACGTAATCCCATGAGTTCCCAGTGCCCTGTCATTGTATCTTTTCCAAGCGATATTTCTCGCATTTTTCCAACATGTGCTTGTGGTTTATCGACTTTTTGAAGTCCTTTTACATCGGTAATATTTCCATATCCTAGTGATGTTAAATTTGGTATGTGAAGTGGATAATGATCAATGATATGTCCTATAGTGTGCGCACCTATATCGTTAAATTGTACGGCATCTTCTTGTTCCCCGATACCAAGTGAGTCTAGTACTATTAAAAAAATTCTTTTAAACATGTTTTACTCCTTCGAACGTGGGTGAATCTGATCATACATGTTCTTTAATGTTTTTTGATTTAAATGGGTATAGATTTGTGTTGTAGAAATATTTTCATGTCCTAATAATAATTGCAACGATCTTAAATCCATACCATTTTCTAATAAATGTGTGGCAAAAGCATGACGTAAAGTATGGGGAGAGACATCATCTTTACCAATAACTTCTCCCCATTTTTTCAGTAGCTTATAAAAGCCAATTCTTGAAAGTGGTCGTCCTAAATGATTTAAAAAAACGTAAGGAGACTGATATTTATTTAAGACTGGCCTTGCCTCTTTTAAATACGTTGTAATGGCTTGATATGCCATTTGTGAAATAGGAACTTCTCTTTCTTTATTTCCTTTTCCAATCACATGAACATACATATGATTAAGATGAATATCTTTTGTTGTAAGTTCTAGTAGTTCAGACACTCTTAAGCCTGAACCATATATCAATTCTATTAAAGCTATGTTTCTTTTTGCTAATACTGAATCCCCTTGAACATGTTGTAATAAAGCCAATACTTGATTGACGCTTAACACACTTGGTAAATGCTTAACTTTCTTTGGTGTTTTAATGTGTCTTGCGATATCTATGTCAATCATGCGTTCTAATAATAAAAACTTCATAAACATTTTAATCGAGGATAATTTTCTCGCAACCGATGAAACTTCTAGTTGTTTCGATAAACTTTTAATATAAGATTCAATATGCTTTTTTTCTATTTGTTCAACTTTTGAGATATCGTGGTACTTTATTACAAATTGAAAAAATAGTTGACAATCTCTTATGTATGCTTCCACACTGTGCTTAGACAATCGTTTTTCTTGTTTTAAATAATATTCAAATTCTTTAATTTCAAAGGTCATATAAACACCATAAAGACTAGATTCCCAAGTTGAAGTCCTCTTCTTGTAAGTTTAAGATGGCGATCTTCAATCATTAATAATCCATGTTCAACATACTCTTGCAAGCTTGGAAATAATTCAAATATATCGTTTTGATAGGTTGATTTTACCATATCTAGATCGATTCCTTGCGTCATTCTTAGCAAAAAAAGCAAGTGATCATTTCTTAATGTCTGTGCATCTTGAATGATTGTTTCTTTTAAAGGTTCTATTAAATATTTAGACATCGCTTTATGATTATATGTACGTTTTTGATCAATAAAACCATGTGCCCCTAAACCAACTCCAATATAATCTTGTAAGGTCCAATACAACGTATTATGTAAAGACATTTTTTGATGTTTCGCAAAATTAGAAATTTCATAATGATCGTATCCAGCCTCTTTAAATCGATCCATGACTAAATCATACATAGTAGCTTCTGTGTCTTCATCGGTTTGAACAAATTTCTGACGCTTAAGTTGATGAGAAAAAAATGTTTTCTCCTCAATAATTAATGAATATGCACTAACATGAGGTATATCTAATTTAATAATCGTTTCAATATCTTGGTTTAAGTCTTCAACAGTTTGATGCTCAAGTGCATAAATTAAATCGACATTAATATTCGTAATACCAATTGACTTTAAGGATTGTATGGTTTGAAACACCATATCGTTAGTATGCTTTCGATTTAAACGCTCTAAGTGCTTTTGATGAAAAGTCTGTACACCTAAAGAAACTCGATTAATACCGAACTTTTTAAAAAGTAGTCCTTTTTCATGATCATAAGATTCTGGATTAACTTCGATTGTATACTCAATTGGATGAAACATCACTAATGAATTTAATAAATAGTCAAGTTCTTCGTGATTGAGTGCTGAAGGTGTTCCACCGCCAATATAAATCGTATCCACGTGTTGATATTGCTTGTAATAGTTCTCAATTTCATGTCGAAGCGCTATTAAATAGCGCATATTATAGTCATGCCCTTTAGAAATATGTTTTACGAAATCACAATAATGACAAATCGCATCACAAAAAGGGATGTGCACATACATGCCACGCATTAATCATCACTATTCGATAGAATCGCTAAAAATGCTTCTTGAGGCACATCAACACGACCTATTGATTTCATTTTCTTTTTACCTTCTTTTTGTTTCGCTAATAATTTCTTTTTACGAGATATATCGCCACCATAACATTTTGCTAAAACATCTTTTCGCATCGCTTTGATGGTACTTCTTGCAATAATTTTAGACCCTAATGCAGCTTGTATCGGAATTTCAAACATTTGTCTAGGAATTAAATCAACCATCTTTTCACAAATTGTTTTGCCACGTTGGTACGCAAAATCTCGATGCACAATAATTGAGAGTGCATCAACAACTTCGCCATTCAGTAAAATATCCATTTTTTGGAGTTGTGAAGGTTGATACCCCGCAAGCTCATAATCAAATGAAGCATAACCTTTTGACGTTGATTTTAATTTATCAAAAAAATCATATACGATTTCAGCAAGAGGTAATTTATAAATAATGGAAACCCTGTTGGCATCAATATAGGTCATGGTTTCAAATTGACCACGTTTTTTTTGACAAACATCCATGACAGCACCAACATATTCTTTGGGTGACATAATGGTTGCTTTAATCATAGGTTCTTCCATGTGATCAATATCTTGAGGTTTTGGTAATTTCGTTGGATTATCGACTTCGATCATGGTGCCATCAGTCAAGTAAACGCGATAAACAACAGATGGTGCCGTCGCGATTAAACCTATATCGAACTCTCTTTGAATACGTTCGACAATGATTTCCATGTGAAGTAATCCTAAAAAACCAGTTCTAAAACCGAAACCAAGTGCTTGCGATGCTTCTGCTTCATACATGAGTGAAGCATCATTGAGTTTTAATTTATCAAGTGCATCTCGTAGGTCAGAATATTCAGATGCATCCAGTGGATAAATACCACAAAATACCACTGAGTTTAATGTTCGATAGCCAGGTAAAGCTTCTTGCGCTGGTTTATGAAGTAAAGTCATGGTGTCACCAACGCGAACATGATGGATATCTTTGATCGACGCAATGGCATAACCAACATCACCTGGACCTAATATCTCTTTTTTAACTGGTTTTGGTGTGTTTACACCAACTTCCAAGACTTCATAACTTGCTTTTGAAGCCATCATTTGAATCATATCACCTTTTTTTAGATGACCATTTTTTATTCTTATTGATGGAATAACACCTTTATATGGATCAAAAAATGAATCGAATACTAACGCTCTCAAAGGTTCATCAATGTTGCCTTCAGGAGGTCTAATATCCGTTACAATACGTTCTAATAAGGCATCAATACCAATGCCATCTTTTGCTGATACTAATAATGCATCTTGTGCTGGAATTCCGATCACATCTTCAATTTCTTTTTTAACTCTTTCAGGGTCTGCACTTGGTAAATCTATTTTATTAATGACTGGTATAATATCTAAATCATGATCTAATGCTAAATAAACGTTTGCTAGAGTTTGCGCTTCTATACCTTGTGCAGCATCAACAACTAAAATCGCACCTTCACAAGCTGCGAGAGACCTTGACACTTCATAAGTAAAATCAACATGTCCAGGTGTATCAATTAAATGAAACACATAATCTTCACCGTTTTTAGCTTTATAAAGCAACTCGACGGCGTTTAGCTTAATTGTGATACCTCTTTCACGTTCTAAATCCATGGAATCAAGTAGTTGTGATTTCATTTCACGTTCTGGTACAGTATCAGTCATCTGAAGTAATCTATCTGCAAGAGTAGATTTTCCATGATCGATGTGTGCAATAATTGAAAAATTTCTTATATGTGTTGTTTTATGTTTCATGTTTTCACCTATTTTATTTTATCATGAAATAAGATGTTTCAATTCATTCTCGAATTTAATTTTGCTAGATTATAAAAAAATAACACAGTGAACTCTAAAGAATTAAAAAGGGATACATCAAGAAGATGTATCCCTTTTTTTCACTTCAACTTCAATTACCATTTTTTTTGTTGCTTTTTTGACTTTAAAAACATAGTCATCATAGATTAATTCTTCATTAACATACGGAATTTTACCCATTTGATCAAGCATGAAACCATTTAATGTTTGTGCATCTTCATACTCAAAATCTAAAATCTGCATGACTTGCTCTAATTCTGCTGATCCTTTCATCAAATAATGACCTTCTGAAAGTTTTGTAATATCTTTTTCAATTTCATCATGTTCATCAAAGATATCGCCAACTAGTTCCTCTATAACATCTTCAAGTGAAACGAGTCCTTGAGTTCCACCATGTTCATCTTTGACAATAGCAAGATGTTCTTTTTTTGACTTTAAAAGATGAAGCAAGTCGACAATTTTCATATATTCTGTAACATAGATAGGTTCTTTCATCATGTTTTTTAGTGTCTTTTTACCCGTGATGACATGATACATAAAATCTTTGTAGTGAATAATTCCAATAATATGATCTAAATCTTTTTCATATATAGGTAACCTTGAATGACCACTTGATTCAAACATATCAAGTATTGTATCAAGATTATCAGTGATTTCAATTGCTTCAATATCAACACGTGGTGTTAATATATCAGTTACTTTAAGTGCGTCAAAATCAATGACTTTTTGAATGAGCTCTCGTTCATTGGCATTAATTCCACCTTGTTTTTCAACTTCTGAAACATACGTGAGTAATTCATCTTCACTGACACTTTGTTTTTT
>CAZYNC010000001.1:57941-60261 GCA_964648785.1 uncultured Acholeplasmataceae bacterium | reverse complement strand
CAAATTGACAATATTGTTACCTACTAAAATAACAACAATTAACTTTTCAAAACGTTCAAATAATACGAATGTTTTATTTGCTCTCTTGTTACCTTTTTCAATCAAAATTTTTAACTTAATTGGATTTAGTGACGAAAAAGCAGTTTCTGTAGCAGAAAATAAGCCAGATAAAACGATGAGTATGATTAAAACGATAATAAGCGTATTATACATCTGAATCCATCTCTTCTAACACTGTTACTTCGATTTTTTTAAACACGTGTTGTTCAATACGTATGGCTTTAAATTGAATATTATTAAATATAAACTGAACCTCTTCATCAGACTCAGGAAGATGTCCTAATTGATCTAACATAAACCCTGATAAAGTATCATATGATTCAACATCAATGCCTGCGTCTAATAAATCTTCAACATCATAAATATTAACATCACCTAATATGTGATAGACATGATCATTAATTTTATGAATTTCAATGTCATCATCATCAAATTCATCCGATACTGTTCCAATAATTTCTTCTATAATATCTTCAAATGTAACAAGTCCAGATGTTCCACCATACTCATCTAGTACGATTGCTATATGGTTTTTTGATTGCTGCATTTCTTTTAATAAATCACTTATTTTTTGAGATTCAGGAATAAAATAAGGTTTTCTCATGAGTCTTTTGAGGTTTAACGTTTTTCTTTTTCCTGTTAGATAAGGGATAAAATCTTTAAGATGAACAGTCCCAATAATCGTATCTAAATTGTCTTGATATACCGGGTATCTTGTAAATCTTTGTTCACCGATGATTTTAATGATGTCTTCTGGCGACATCGTTACTTCTAAACCCTCGATATCAACACGATGCGTCATCACTTCATAAACTTCTGTATCGTCAAAATCAAATACATTGTGAATCATTTCAGATTCTTCTTCATCTAAAACACCGCTTTGCGAACTCTCCGTAACGATTGAACGAATTTGTTCTTCTGTCATGTCTCGATCTGTGAGTTCTGGATTAAGATTTAATATCCTCGCCATAAGTTTTGACAAAAAATAAACGACATAGGTCAATGGATAAAACAAATAAAAGATCGTCATGTAAAGAGGATACACAACAAATGCAAGTTTTTGATAAAATCGAATACCTAAACGTTTCGGCATATGATTAAATAAAACAAAGTACAAGATATAAGTAAGGAGCAAAAATAACACCATTAACAATGAGGCTATATTTAACTCCACTAATAGCATGTATACCAATAGCATTGAAACGATGAGTAACAATATACTCATCATTTGTTTATGAATTTCAAAATGACGATAATGTTGCGTATAATACTTTATTCTTTTTGCTTGATAATTACCTTTTTCGCTCTCTTCATCAATAAAATCATCAGGTAATCTAATAAAAGATACTTCACCTAAGTTTAAAATGAACATCATGATAAAGGATGTTGAGATAATTGTTATAAATAACCAAAAATCAGTTGTCATGTTGATAACCTAATAAAAAAAGACAACTTAAAAAAAATGTTATCTTCTGCGTTTCGGGATATGTTGGATCGTCGATCCTCTGGCTAACTTCCATGTATGTATGATACCTCAAGATAAAGTTTTTTGCATGTTTATTTTACTAGATACCAAAGATTTTGTCAATGTTTTTAATTGTTTGCTATGTTATAATACTAATGTTGCATAAGGAGTTTGTATGGAAATTATATTATATTTAATCTTATTAATTGTAGGGTTCATATTTCTAATTAAAGGTGCTGATTTTACTATAGATGGTGCAACATCAATTGCAACTCGACTAGGTGTCTCTAAAATTGTTATAGGTCTTACGCTTGTTGCATTTGGTACTTCATTACCTGAATTTTCAGTCAGTTTTGTTGCGTCTATCCAAGCATATATAAACCAAACAAATGCTGATATAGCTCTAGGAAATGTTATTGGGTCAAATTTAGCAAACTTTGGTCTTATTTTAGGAATATCTGCAATGATTGTACCTATTCATGTATCGAAATCTGTCATAAAAAGAGATTTACCTTATTTAATATTAGTTTCGACACTATTTGTGGTCGTCATGTATTATTTTCAAGTAGATGCTCAAATTTCTCGTTTAGAAGGCATCGTGTTATTGATCTTTTTTATGTATTATTTGCGCTTACTTATTAAAGAAAAAAAAGTCATTGTTGAGCTTAATGATAACCCTATACCGCTTAATAAAAGTATTATTTTATTAGTATTTGGCCTTATAGGAGTATCGTTGGGTGGATATTTTGTTACAACATCATCAGAATTTTTAGCGATTGAATTACTTGTTCAAGT
>CAZYNC010000001.1:41753-57841 GCA_964648785.1 uncultured Acholeplasmataceae bacterium | reverse complement strand
GATATTTTGTTACAACATCATCAGAATTTTTAGCGATTGAATTACTTGTTCAAGTGTTTAACATGAATCCAGAGCAAGTCATTACGTTAGTGGGCTTGAGTGTCGTCGCAATTGGAACTTCTCTACCTGAACTTGTCACAACAATCACTGCAATCAAAAAAGGTGATCATGACATCGCAATAGGGAATGTTGTTGGCTCTAATTTATTCAATGTTTTACTCGTCATTGGTTTATCGTCTTCTATCATCCCTTTAGGCGTAACACCAGATGTTATCATAGATGGCATTCTTGCGATTATATTAGTATTATTCACTTATATATATGTCAAAATAAAAGGTAAAACTTCAAGATTGTTTGGTTTAATCTTGTTACTTTCATATGTGAGTTATTTAGTCTTTATCATTATAAGAGCAATATAAAAGGTCCTAACAAAAGGACCTTTTTTTGTCAATGTGCATAAGCCATGTTCTGTTCCCTAAAAGGGTGTAATCATTTATCTCTATATGTTCATATAGCATCGTTATTCTTTCGAATATTGATGTGCCCCTACCATAATTTGGGTTTCTAGCTTGTGGGGTTTACCGCGTTTCACTCACTTATTTCTAAGTGTATCGTCACTGTGGCACGTTACATTTACTTTCATAGTTTCCCTTAGAAAGATCAACGCCGTTACACAAGGTACTCTAAGTTATGGTTTCCTTAGACACAAACACTACATGCAGTTAAGCATGTGCTAGCATGGACTTTCCTAACGCATATGCGCTCGATTACCTTCCATTGACTTGTTTATTTTAACATAGAATATTAATTTTTAGTATTTAAATCTGCTAAAGCGTCTTTTCTAGATAAATCAATACGTCCTTTGTCATCAATCTTGATACATTTTACCATGATTTGATCGCCTAATGAAACAACTGATTCAACTTTTTCGACACGCTCATTTGAAAGTTTAGAAATATGGACAAGTCCCTCGGTTCCTGGCCATAATTCAACAAAACATCCAAATGCTTCAATACGTTTTACAATACCTTCGTAGACTTTTCCTACTTCTGCTTCACGTACTAAATTTAAAATGTGTGCTGCTGCTTTTTCAATTGTTTGTCGATCATGATGCATTAAGAATACACGACCATCTTGCTCAATATCAATTTTAATTTGATCATGATCTTCTATAATTTGACTAATAATTTTACCACCAGCACCAATGACATCTCGAATTCGATCAGGTGAGATTGTAATCATTTTGACTTTTGGTGCGTACGGAGACAAGTCTTCTCTTACTTCATGAATTGTTTCATTCATGTGATCTAAAATTTCTAAACGTGCAAGTTTTGCTTGTTCCAAGGCTTCATGTAAAATTGCTTCATTAATGCCTGTAATTTTAATATCCATTTGTAAAGCTGTAATACCATTTTTAGATCCAGCAACTTTGAAGTCCATATCCCCTTCGTGATCTTCCATACCTTGAATATCGGTTAAGATTGTATAGAAATCACCTTCTTTAATAAGTCCCATTGCGATACCTGCTACTGGAGCTTTTATCGGAACACCTGCTGCCATGAGTGCCATTGATCCAGCACAAATAGTCGCTTGTGAACTTGAGCCATTACTTTCTAAAATTTCTGATACTACACGAATTGAATAAGGGAATTCTTCTTCAGAAGGTAACACTTGAAGTAGTGCGCGTTCTCCTAAAGCACCATGCCCAATTTCACGTCGTCCAACACCACCATAACGTCCTGTCTCACCAACTGAATATGGTGGGAAGTTATAGTGAAGCATAAAGCGTTTTGAATCTTCAATGGATAAACCATCAATAATTTGATTTTCACCTAATGATCCAAGTGTTACAACACCTAATGCTTGTGTTTGACCTCTTGTAAATAATGCAGACCCATGGGTTCTCTTTAATACATCAACACGAGATGCTAAATCTCTAATTTCATCGACTTTTCTACCATCAGGTCTAATTTTATCTTCAGTAATTAAACGACGTAACTCTTTTGTAACAAGTTGTTCGAGTATCATTTTGACGAATTTTAAGTTTAAGTCGTATGTTTTTTGATCAAATACTTGTACACCATCAATGGTTTTGAAAAAAGATTGTGCTTCGTATTCTGACATAACCTGTTGTTGAATACGTTCAATTGCTTCGTAACGTTCTAATTTATCAAAAATTGAAACAGCTTTAACTAAATCTTGTCCAGCTTTAGCAGTCACTTCTTCAACAAGTGCCTCCTCAGGTTTCAAGACGTCAAAAGCCATTTTCTCAACTTGAAAATCTTTTAATATGTCATCTTGAAATTCACAAAGTTCTTTAATCATCTCATGTGCAAATAAAATAGCATCAAGCATATCTTTTTCTGAAACCTCTTTTGCACCAGCTTCAACCATATTAATCGCATCTTTTGTACCAGCAACAATTAAGTCGATGTCAGAAACTTCCATTTGTTCTGGTGATGGATTGACAATAAAGGCACCATCAATACGGCCAATATGTACGGCAGCTACAGGTCCATAAAAAGGAATATCTGAGGTATTAATTGCAATGGATGATCCAAAGAAAGCAGCCATTTCTGGTGAAGCTTCTTGATCACTTGATAGTACTGTATTAATAACTTGAACATCATTCATAAACCCTTCAGGAAACAGTGGTCTTAGGGGTCTATCAATAAGTCTTGACGTTAACGTTTCATGTTCTGATGGTCGACCTTCTCTTCTTAAAAATCCTCCTGGAATTTTACCAGCTGCATATAGTTTTTCTTGGTAAATCACCATGAGTGGGAAAAAACCAGCATTTGCAGATTCAGTTTTTGCTGTTGCAACACTAAGTACTTGAGAATCCCCATATGAAATGAGCGCAGATCCTCGAGCTTGTTTCGCCATCTCACCAATTTCTACACGAAGTGTACGGCCACCAAATTGTCTTTGGTAAGTTTTTTTGGACATATAAAATCTCCTTCATTTTATATTTTCTTTTTATCTTTATATAACCTTATTTATCATAACATAATTTATACAAATTGTATATAAAAAAAAGGCATGTCGATTATCGACGAATGCCTAATTTAACAATGAGCTCTTGGTAACGATTCACATCTTTGAATCTTAAGTATGATAGTAAACGACGTCTGTGTCCAATCTTTTGAAATAAACCACGTCTTGAATGAAAATCGTGAATATGAGTCTTTAAATGACTGTTTAATTCTTCGATTTCAAATGTCAATAACGCGATTTGAACTTCAGGTGAACCTGTGTCACTATCATCACGACGATAAGCAGAAATAATTTCTTGCTTTTTTTGAGCTGTTAAAGCCATATAATACCTCTCTGCGCTCTACTAAAGTATGGGAATCTAGCCCTAAACCTTGTAGTCGACATGTGTGATTATACCATAAAATGAATAAAATGCAACGAAAAAAGATTATTAGACTTTTACAAGTTGATCAACTGGTAAAACAAAGACGGTTGCACCACCAACTTCTACTTCGATGGGCATAGCTGAGAAGGATCCAAATTCATTGACGATTGTATTAGGAACAAGTTTTTGACGTTTCTTTGAATTTGCTTCAATAATATCTAATACATTCATGACTTTTTCATCATTCACACCAATCATGAATGTAACATTACCGGCTTTTAAAAATCCACCTTGGGTTGCAAGTTTTGTAATAAAAAACTGTTCATGTACGAGTGCTTTTTGAACTTTATTCGCATCATCACTTGAGACAATTGCAATAATCAATTTCATGTTATACCTCCCCATTTATATGGATATTATACCATAACTATGGATGTTTAAGTAATTTTCTAATAGCTTTTTCGTCTTCATTCAATTGATATATGAGCGCGTCTTTGGAATTAAATTTTTTCTCTTGTCTTATGTAGTCATAAAATTCAATTGCAACATGTTTACCATAAATATCATGGTTGAAATCAAAAATAAAGATTTCTAATCTAGGTTTTTCTTGGTAATTAATCGTAGGATTATGTCCAATATTTGCCATACCATAGTACCATTTGTTCTGATATAAAATACCTACGGAATAGACGCCTAATTTTGGAATATGATAAGAATGGTATTCGATATTTGCGGTTGGATATCCTAACGTTCTTCCTAAATGATTCCCATGAACGACTTGGCCATAAATTCGATAATTTCTAGATAATAAATGTTTTACATCATTCATTTCGCCTTGCGATAACATTGACTTTACCAATGAGGAAGAAATACGCATGTGATTATAAATTTGTTCTTCTACAAGTATGACCTCAAAATGTAATTTTAAATCATCAATTCCACCTGCACCATATTGACCGAAACGCGCGTCTTTACCAAGCACAAGTCTTTTAACATGTAGCGATTTTAAAAATTGTATAAATGCATCGACTGTGAGACTAGCAAAATCATCATCAAAACTAATCATCCAAATAAAATCGAGCTGATATGCTTCCAGACAATCTAATTTATCAATAACTGACATCAGCTGAGAGTAAGGTTTTTTTGTTAAAAATTGCACTGGATGTGGATCAAATGTCATCAGTGCTGAATGTGTATCTTGAAACGATGTAGTTTTTAAAATAAGTGATTGATGACCTAAATGAATACCATCAAAATTACCAATCGTTAGTGAAATAGGAACATCATTTTTGATATGTTGATAACTATCTTTTATTTTAATCATAGAGTGTCCTCATTAAAAAAAACTATTTTATATTCTAATTCATTTTTTGGTTCATAAAAAGCAATAAATTGTTGATCTTCGTTATACACGCGAAAAGGAGATGATCCTTTAAATTGACGATGGTCTAATAATAATCCATGTTTGATTTTGGATGCTATAAATGGTGTTACGGTAATTTTAGGATACTGATCTAAAAGTGTTTCTACTGGAATCAAATCCTCTAATGTAACGTTTTCTAACGTTTTTGCTAATGAAATATCAAATTGTCCACTTTGAACACGTCTCAATTGCGTAATGTGTGCATATGTTTGTAAATGTCTTGCTAGGTCAACTGCATAGCTTCTGATATATGTTCCTTTAGATACATGGAGATTCATGTTTAATAGTGGATATTGATAATTTACAATGTCTTGTTCATAGAGGGTTACATATCTTTTTTCTCTTTCTACTTCTTTTCCTTCTCTTGCGAGTTCATATAATTTTTTTCCATTTAATTTGATTGCAGAGACCATGGGTGGTTCTTGTTGATAATGTGAAAGGAGAGGTAAAGTATCTTGTATATCTTTTTGGTTAATGATTGTTGTATCTTCTTTTAATACTTGACCTGTGTAATCATAGGTCGATGTATGCTGACCAAAACGTATTGTTACTTCGTATTTTTTATTGCTTGTTAAAAATAAGTTTGATAATTTCGTTGCATGTCCGACTAATACTATTAAAAGTCCAGTCGCAAATGGATCAAGCGTTCCTGCATGACCAATTTTAGTAATATTAAACTTTTTTTTCAGTTGTCGTATGACATCATATGATGTCATATCCTTAGATTTGTCTATTAAAAATAATCCATGCATACGTCTATTATAACAAATAAAAAAGCACTATTGTGCTTTTATTTATTTTCATTTAACCAAGATTCTATTCGTTCTCTAGGTTGGTAACCTGACTGTCTATCAACTTCTTCACCGTTTTTGTATAAGACAACTGTTGGAACACTTCTTATGCCTGCATTGACTGCTTGATCCCTAAACTGATCAATGTCTAAACGGTAAAATGGTGTCTCTGTCCAATCCGTTGCAATAGATTCTAATACTGGTTTTAGCATCTTACATGGTCCACACCAAGTAGCATAATATTGGACCACTACTAATCCTTCGTTACCTACAACTTCTTCATATGGTTGACCGTTATATTCAATCATGTTTACACCTCATTTATTGTTTTAACGTGTTAATTATAGTATGCTTTTATGATTTAATCAAGTCAAAATAAGAAAACACATTATTTAAAGAAAATGATTGTTGCTCCTGTCAATCCTTCACCTTCTTGGCCATAGCGATAAGATGTTATCTCAGGATGGTTTTTGATGATATCATATACTGCTTTTTTGACTGCACCAGTACCGTATCCATGAATAATTCTAAGTGATGATTGATTCGATAAAATCGCTTGATCTATTGCCTTATCTAAAGCTGGCTTAACATCGTCAAAACGAAATCCTCTTAAATCAAGTTGAAAGACATAATCTGAAGATGGTTTGGAAGTATGCGTAGATTTTTTTTGTTTTACAGGTGCTTGTACTTTTTTTGGCAATACTTCTTTCTTCATTGGTTTTGACAAATCTTTTTTCTGAAACTCTAATTCAAAACTTCCTACTCGTATGATATAACGATCTTTTTTTACTTTTTCTACAATTCCAAATTGATCATAACTTTGAATATAAACCTCATCACCTATATTAAAATCAGAGTCGTATTGTACAGTGTCTTTTTGTTGTATACGTTGTTGCATGTTTTTATACGAAGCATACTGAGATATTGGAATTTGTTTTTTATCTTTTAATTCCTTTAATATGTGATCGATTTTGTCTATTTTTTCTTTAATTTCTTTTTCTTTTACGTTGATGATCTTACTCAGAATATCATCTTTATTTTTTTCAAATAGTTCATGCTGTATGTGTAGTTTTATTTGTTGCTGTTTTAAAGTTTCATATTCTTGCTGAATTTGCTTTTTTTCTGTCGCTAATAGTTGTTCTTTTTTTTCTAATTCGATAAGTAATTTTTCGTTTTCTGTTTGAAGAGAAGCGTAATGATCTTTTGCTTTTTTTAAAATTACAGAATCTATACCGATTCTTGTGGCAATGTCAAATGCATGAGAGTGTCCTAATAATCCATATTCAATATGATAGGTTGGCTGAAGCGTTTCTTGATCAAATGAAACAGAGGCATTTAAATATGCTTTTTTGATGGCAAATTGTTTGAGCGCTTGATAATGAGTCGTCACAACAAAACTAGCACCTTTTTCCTCATACGCTTCGATAAGTGCTTGTGCAATGGCAACGCCTTCTTGTGGATCTGTACCAGAACCAATTTCATCAATGAGTAATAATGTTTTATGATTCGTATGCGCTAACATCATTTGATGTTTTTTCAAGTGAGAAGAAAATGTTGATAAATTGTGTTCTATTGATTGCATATCACCAATATCAGCCAATATGTGATCACAAAGCATGACTTTTGACTGTGAACTTGCTGGAATAAATAAGCCTGCTTGTGCCATAAGATGTAGCAAGCCGATTGTTTTAAGTGTCACTGTCTTTCCACCTGTATTTGAACCAGAAATAAATAAGCCTTTGTGAGCTTTATCTAAATATACGTCAATTGGTGTTACCTTATTTGTGAGTGCAGGATGTCTTGCTGCAATTAAATGAAATTCTTGATGATCTATGTGAGGTCTTTGAGCATGTAAGTGTAATGCAAATTGTGCTTTTGCATGAACGCTATCATAAAATCTTAATGTATGCATGTGCGTGATTAGTGTATCGATTTGATGTTGAAGTGTTTGTGTTAAATATTTTAATATTTTTAAAATTTCAATTTTTTCTTCTTCAAATAATATAAATTTTTCATCACGAATTGTTTTTGATTGGAGAGGTTCAATATAAATCGTCTGTTTAGATTGTGAAATATCGTGGGTGATCCCTTTTATGTTGTTTTTATATGAATCGGAAACAGCAAGACAAAAAGCATCTCCTCTTATCACAACAACTTGTTCATTTAAATAAGCACTATAGTGTGTCATCATATCGTGTAAAGATTTTAAGTATCGTTGATCAATGTGCTTGAGTTTTTTTCTAATAGAACGTAGTTGTGGTGTTGCATCATCTTTTATGTTGCCATCTTCATCAATGACACTTCTTAATTTGTCATAAAGAACAGTCATGTTTTGAATAGGATAATTCTTTTTGAATAATAATTCTACCGAAGAATCCAATTGATTCAAATAGTCATACATTTGAACTTGATTATCTATGCTTATTAAAACAGTGTTTACCTCATCTAATGTTAATTGATGACCTTTTTGAATCATCTCGTATAGTGCTAAACAATCATACTGAGCATTTAAAGGAAAAGCTTGATATTTGTTGATAAGCATCAAAGCTTCATCAATATACTGCCAAGATTCCTCGATTGCACGTTCATCGTTTAAAATTGGTAAGCTTAAAAGAGATGATTGAACAATCTTATTTTTTGCAAAAAGCGAAAGTTTTTCTCTTTGTAGATGAAATTCTAAAGTTTGAATATCAAAAGACATATTTCCTCTTTTAAAGTTTTTATGTTATAATAATATTGATGAAACACTTTTCTATGCCTGTCAATGACAATGAACTAAAAAAATTACATAAGCTTTATCAACACCATTTAGTGGTTGACGATAACCAATATCTTGTCTTTCATGCAAAACATAATGAAACACATGTTTTAGCGTACGCTACTGGTAAAGTGTTGCTTCAAGGTGAAGAAATTACACCTGAACTTATTTTAATAAAAAAACATTTGAATAAAGTGGATTATGCAGCCCTTGGCTCTGATGAGGTTGGTACTGGAGATGTATTTGGTCCTGTAGTAGTTTGTACTGCTTTTGTGTCAAAAGAAGACATTCCATTATTAGAGCAACTTGGTGTTAAAGATTCTAAAAACATTAGTGATGAAGATATATTAACGATTGGTTCTAAATTAGCATCTAAACTCATTCATACACTTTTAATCGTGAATCCTTCAAAATATAATGAACTTACCTCTAAAAATATCAATCTAAATAAAATGAAGGCGTTATTACACAATCAAGCTATTATCAAAACGTCATCTAAATTGGAAAAAGAATATCCTGTCATTGTCGATCAGTTTTGTCAACCAAATTTATACTACAACTATTTAAATGAGGAAACACTTGTATACAGAAATATCAATTTCTTTACAAAAGCTGAAAGTGTTCACTTATCGGTTGCTGCTGCTTCTATCATTGCACGGTATGCATTTTTATTAAAAATGAAAGAATTATCACAGCAAGTTGGCTTTGAACTACGTAAAGGTGCTTCTTCACTTGTTGATGATCAAATTGAGTTAATTGTTGAGAAACATGGTGTTTCCATTTTAGATGATATAGCAAAAATCAATTTTAAAAATATCACAAAACGTCAAGCTTCTTAAGATACTGATCAAAATGTTGTGGTAATGGTACTTCCATATTAATCTCTTGAGATGTTATTGGATGGTTGAATTTTATTTTATATGCATGAAGAAGCTGACCGAAAGCTTCTTTTTTTATCCCATATAAAGGATCTCCAACAATAGGATATCCTAAATGTGATAGATGAACACGAATTTGATGCGTTCGACCCGTTTCTAATGTCAATTCTACGAGTGTGTGTTTTAAATATCTTTGTAATACTTTTACATGGGTTACGGCTTTTCTGCCTTCTTTTATAACCGCCATTTTTTTCCTTTGACTTGGATGACGCGCTATAGGAAGATCAATCGTGAATGTATCGTGTGGAATATGACCATGAACAAGTGCTTGATATTGTCTTGAAATCTCGTGTCGTTTCAACATTTCTGATAACTTTACATGCGCTTGATTCGTTTTTGCAACAATAAGTAACCCTGTTGTATCTTTATCGATTCGATGAACAATGCCTGGACGTATCGTACCATTGATACTTGACAATGATGTCAAATGATACATGAGTGCTGAGACTAACGTCATTTCCTTTGTTGATGAGGCTGGATGTACGATAAGCCCTTTCTGCTTATTGATAATAGCTAAATCGGAGTCTTCATAAACAATATCTAACGGAATATCCACCGCTTCAATTTGAAGTTTCTCTGGCGTTTTTAACTCATATTGAATATCATCATTTGACTTAATGATATACCCATTTTTCACAGTCTGTTGATTAACTAGAATGTGACCTTCTTGTATCATTTTTTGGATATGAGACTTCGTTTCACCATTAAAAAATTCATGGCATACATGATCAAGTCTTTTTCCTATATATTCTTTTTCTATGACTATTTTTTTCATGTAACTCTCTTCTTTTCAAGGAAAAACAAATCAATAGCAAAAAGTACGATACCGAATGACAAATACATATCTGCAAAATTATTATAGAAATTTGGTAATCCTATGAATTGTAATGGCCAATCTAAAAAAGGAAAATGCATAAAATCAATGACATATCGTAATACGATTCTATCAATCGCATTTCCTATTGTTCCAGCAATGAATAGAACAATAGCTAATGAGTATACTTTTTTTGTTTGAAACGAAATATCTTTAAATAAGTATAAAAACATTGCTAAGGCAATCATTGTGATGACCATAAATAACAACGTTTGATCTTGTAATAAACCAAATGACATTCCTCTGTTTTCAGCATATCCAAACTCTAAAACAAAAGGAATCAATGTAAAATCTTGGCCTTGATAAAGAAATTTCGCTGTATATTTTGTTAGTTGATCAAATAGGATAAGTAATGATATATAGATCATTCCTTTTTTATACATAACTGACTCCTAATTGCGATATGATAATCAAAAAAATAAAGAAAAAAAGAATTTGTATCATGCGTCTTTCAATAAGAAATAAAAAACTTAAGTTTAATTTTTTTATGGATGCATCAAATACAGCTACCCATTTTTTAAACTCACGATAATACAACTCAATAAAAATGATGCCTAATATCAGAAAATAAATGAGTAAATAAAACCGCAATTCAATGAATATCATTAAATTCACACCAATTAAAACAGGAATTGCGATATAAGCAATAGAGATACCAATGCTTAATAACATTGTTTTGATCATAACCATTGTATGAATGTCATGCGTAAACTGTTTTTGAAGTTTAAAATATCGATTCAATCCTTGAATCCATCGATTAAAAATTTTAGCCATGATAGTCTTTCAAATACTTCACCGCGTCATCAATGTGATTGATTGGCACGATGCGACTATCATGAATATCGCTTAATTCATGGATTTGTTGACTTGGAATAAACATGATGTCCATATCATTTTTTACTGTCATATATTTTTCTTTTAATCCTCCAATTGAACCAATAAATCCATGAATATCTACTGTTCCTGTTCCAACAATTTTTAGGTCATAAAATTGATTCTCTAACGCTAAATAAATCGATAATGCCATCATCATACCCCCTGAAGGACCTCCAATGAGAGAATCTAAACCAGGATAACTGATCATTGGTTGTGTATGTACAATGTCATATATTGGATAAAGGCTTAATCCAAAATCATTTTCACTACGTTCGTGAAGTACTTCGATGATTTCTTGATCACGAATAATACGAAAATTTAATCTTAACTCTTGTTGAAACTGAGTAAAATCAATGTTAGGAGTCAATTCAATACCATTGATCGAGATGATGTAATCACCAACTTGAATTTGTCTATTTGCATTAAGTATAGACGTTACTGCATATCCTTTAAAATTATAGGTAATCTCTTTATTTGCCTGTTGATAAGCCACAATAGTACTTATCGTATATGATGACAACTTTTGAAGTTGTGCAGCATCATATTTTTCTCTTAATGTCATCACTGAAGATGCAGCACTTGGAATAAATACTTGTCCTAAATCAAATGCTGTTAATATTGAATATTGAAAAAGTGTTATTGGCTCATATGAGATAACATATATACTTGAAATATCAGAAAGCTCATATCCTTCTATGGCAACTTGATCTTGAAAAGATGTCGTATCGCCAGGTAAAATGACTTCATATTTAGTAGGAAAAATCAACACTATCATGCAAAAAATATAAAGCATTAAACTCCATATGAATTTGAATGTTTTAAACTTAAACATCTAACGTTTCCCAAGACATCTGTCTAAGTTTTACTTGGGCCTTTTCCAACATCTTTTTTGATGCTACTTGAAAATCTTTTCCTTCATCTTTATTTGAAATATAAATAAGTTCTTTTATTCCAGACTGAATGATCAGTTTTGTGCATTCGTTACATGGAAAAAGCGTGACAAATAACTTACATTCTTTTAAATCTTGAGATGCGTTTAAAATTGCATTTGCCTCTGCATGTACAACAAAAGGATATTTAGTCTCTAAAAAATTACCTTGATCATTCCATGGAAACTCATCATCTGAAATGCCTTTAGGAAAGCCATTATATCCAATACCTACAATTTTATTATCTTGATTAACAATACATGCTCCAACTTGAGTTTTTGGATCTTTACTTCTTTTTGAAGATAACTGTGCAATACCCATAAAATACGTATCCCAAGAAATATAATCCAATCTTTTCATTTACGTTCATCTTTCTTAGCAAGACCTAAATTAACATGGCAATATCCGTTTGGATTCTTGTCTAAATAATTTTGATGATATGGCTCTGCTAAAGCATAATCTAAAGCTTTTTTAACTTCTGTTTGTACACGACTGTATTCATCTTTAAAACTTTTTTTCATAAAATCTACAATCAATGGTTCATCTTCATCATCTACATAGTAAATGCCTGTCCTATATTGTCTTCCTACATCATTTCCTTGTTTGAATTTAGAAAAAGGATTACATATTCTAAATAAATGTTCACAAATAGATTCTAGTGATATTTCATTTGGGTCATACTGAATATAGCAAGCTTCTGCATGTGAGGCTCTACCGTCACACACCATCTCATATGTCGGATTTGACATATTGCCATCAATATAACCAACTGAAGTTTTCAATACACCTTTTAGAAGTTTGAAATATGCCTCAACCCCCCAAAAGCAACCACCAGCAACATAAATTTCTTTCATTTTTTCACCTCTAGATGAATATCTTCTAATTGCTTATCATCAACATTACTTGGCGCATCCATCATCATATCCCGTGCTGATTGTGTTTTTGGAAATGCGACAACATCTTTAATATTATCGGTTTGAGTCATGAGCATGACAAGTCTATCAAGACCTAAAGCAATCCCACCATGAGGGGGCGTACCATATTTTAACGCTTCTGTGAAGAAACCAAATCTTGATTCAATATCTTCTTTTTTGAGTCCTAACATCTCAAACATTCTTTGTTGAATGTTTTGTTTAAATATTCGTATTGAGCCTCCACCTATCTCATAACCATTTAATACAATGTCATAAGCATTCGCTTTTGCTTCTAGCGGGTGGTTGATCATATCGTCTTCATTTTTAGGCGATGTAAATGGATGATGTCTTGCATATAATCTGTCATCCTCCTCGCTATACTCAAACAATGGAAAATCGACAACCCAAAGGAATTTATAAACATCACTTTCGATTAAATTCAGCATTTTTGCAAGTTGAATTCGCACTGCTCCAAGTGGTTCATAAACTTGTTTGAAAGTACCAGTTGCAAGTAATAACATTTGATGATCAGAATCTTCAAATAAAGTGTCTAACTGTGTCTGATTCAAATGTTTAGTGAGAGGTCCTGAATACGTGTCTTGTTCTTTTTTAGCGTAAGTTAAAATATGCCCGCCATGTTTTTTATATAATTCAGTTAGCGAATCTATCTCTTTTCTAGATAATGACTGATTAACCATTAAATAACCTTGATAGTCTAATGAGAGTAAAGGCGATGACGCATCTTTATATACTTGATCTAGAGTTTGAATATGGAGGTCATATCGTAAATCAGGTTTATCCGAACCATACTTTAAAATCGCTTCATCAAAAGGAATTCTTAAAAATGGAGTTTGAATATTCGTCTTTAATACTTCATTAAATAGTTCTGCCATCATCGATTCAATGAGTGCGATAATGTCTTCCTGATCAACAAACGATGCTTCTATATCAACTTGAGTAAATTCAAGTTGTCTGTCAGCGCGTAAATCTTCATCTCTGAAACATTTTGCTATTTGAAAATACTTTTCAAAACCAGCAATCATATATAATTGTTTAAAAATTTGAGGTGACTGTGGTAAAGCATAAAATTGTCCCTCATATAGTCTTGAAGGTACTAAAAAGTCTCTTGCACCTTCAGGCGTAGATTTGCCCAATATTGGCGTTTCTAGCTCATAAAAACCTTTGTTGACTAAAACATGACGTATCGATTGTGTGATTTTAGAACGCATCAATAAGTAATGTTGCTGAACTGGTCTTCGTAAATCTAAATAACGATATGTTAATCTTGTATTTTCTAACGCATCAGTTTCATCTTGGACTAACATTGGAGGTGTTTCACTTGAGTTAATAATATGAAGTGACTCTATTTGAACTTCGATATCTCCCGTTTTAAGCGCAGAATTTTTTGATTGTCTTTCAATAACAACGCCAGACACATGAATCACAAATTCTTGGCGTAATGTTAAAGCAAGTTCATAAACTGGTGATTGTTGATCGACTGTGAGTTGTGTAATACCAAAGCGGTCTCTTAAATCAATAAAAATCATGCCACCCATTCGTCTTGATTTAGCAACCCATCCACGTAATTGAACATGCTGATGTACGTGATTCATATTTAGTTCATTGTTAACATGTGTGATCTTCATATATAATCCTATCGTTTGTTTATATAGTTTAGAATATCTTTAAAATTGACTTTTACTTGCGTTTGATTGATTAAATCTTTTATTTGTACAGAATTTGAATGAACTTCCTCTTCTCCGACAATGATTGCAAAAGGAATTCTAGTTTGAATTGCATTTTTTAATTGTGTCTTAAAAGCTTTATTTGAGAAATCAAAATTGACTTCAATTTTATGTTGCTGTAAATACTTATAAACTTGATAAGCATATTTTTTAGAATGATTATCCATGTGTAATATTGCAACATCATATTGAATGTCATCATGGAATTGGATACCTTGAAGATTACATGCCAGCAGTAACCTTTCTAACCCTAAAGCAAACCCAATTCCACTCATCTCTGGTCCACCAAGTTCAGAAACAAGATGATCATAGCGACCACCACCTCCGAGTGCATTTTGAGATCCAAAACCTTCTATATTTGTCTGGATTTCAAAGACAATATGAGAATAGTAATCTAAGCCCCGTACAAGATTATGATCATGCTGGAATGGGATTTGTTGTTGATTTAATATATGCATAATCTCATTAAAATAGCTTTGATCTGTTTCTGATAAATAGTCATTCAAGATAGGTGCTTGCTTTACTAATGCTTGATCTGAAGGAACTTTTGAATCTAAAATTCTGAGTGGATTTGTATATAGTCTATGTTTTGAATCCTCAGATAATTGATCTTTTAAAGGTTCAAAAAATAATTGAAGGGCTTCTTTGTATTGCTTTCTAGCTTCACTGTTGCCTAAATTATTAATTTTTACGACTATATCTTTTATACCCAATGAAGCAATCATTTCGTATGCTATAGAAATAAGTTCGGCATCTAAAATAGGATCTTTTTCTCCAATCATTTCAATACCGGTTTGAAAAAATTCTCTATATCGTCCTTTTTGCGGTCGTTCATATCGATAATTTGCACCGATATAATACGTTTTTAGTATATGATTTGGTAATATAAGCTTATTTTCAACAATGCTTCGTATTACCCCTGCAGTACCTTCAGGTCTAAGTGTAATTTTACGACCACTCCGATCTTCAAAATCATAAGTTTCTTTTATGACCATATCTGATGCTTCGTTATGTCGATGAAATACTTCATAATATTCAAATATCGGTGTTCTAATATAGGAAATATGATGTTTTTTCATCACTTCATGAATATGTTTCTCTAGAAACAACCATTGATTTGATTCTTGAGGCAACACATCATATGTACCTTTAACTTTTTGCATGATATCTCCTTCTAAAAATCTAATATAAGTGTCACTGGTCCGTCATTAATCGAAGCTATTTCCATATGAGATCCAAATGATCCAGGAATGACGTTTACCTGTAATCCTAATTTTTCTTTTAACGCATCATAAAATTCATTTGCTTTTTCGTATATCATCGCTTCACTGAAAGATGGACGATTTGTACTTTTTGTATTTCCATACAATGTAAATTGAGAAATAAGTAAGACTTGGTGGCGTTCTTTATTTAAGGAAAGATTCATTTTGCCATTGTCATCTTCAAAAATTCTTAATTTAAGAATTTTGTCAACTGCTT
>CAZYNC010000001.1:33723-41653 GCA_964648785.1 uncultured Acholeplasmataceae bacterium | reverse complement strand
ATTCTTAATTTAAGAATTTTGTCAACTGCTTGATCTAATATATCGTAAGTATCGTCTTTATGAAAACCTACATAAATCAACAGTCCTTGAAATATTTTCCCTTTAATGGAATTATTAACTAATACACTAGCCTCTTTAACGCGTTGAATGACGCATTTCATACAATCGTTCTCTCAACATTTAATATTTCTTTAATACGTTTTAAATTGATTAATATATTTTGTATATCTTCTAAATGATTGACCATAATTCTGACTTGATATAAAGAATCTAAGGCTTGATTTTGGTTGACTTTTACTTCAACAATTGAAACTGATTGTGCATTAATCATTTGAACGATTTGTGCGAGTAAATCATGTCTTTGTAAACTAGTTATGCTAATCCAAACAGGATATTTTCTCGTTATTTTTGATGTCCATTCTACAGGAATAAATCTTTTTTTATCTAATGCTTCAATATTTGGACAAAAGTTAGAATGTACAACGATCCCACTCGTTTTACTTACAAAACCAATTACACCGTCACCAGGTACAGGTGAACAACAGTTCGCGAGTTTGATTTGAGGTTTTCTTAAACCTTCAACAGCAATTCCAGTTTCACTATGTGTCGTCAGTTGCTTAGATGCTTTTTCCATCTGACGCTGTAAATAAATTTCTTTATCAGGTGCGATGCCTATGAGTTTTGCTGCAACTGTCTTTACACTAACTAAGCCTTTACCTATTTCTAAATATAAATCTTCAACATTAAGTACTAAATTTTTTTCAAAATGTAATTTTGCAAAATCATCATCGATGACCTCACTAATTTTTTGACTCGTGAGTTCTCTTTCTAACATTTGTTTGCCGAGTTCAATTAAATCATCACGATGTTCTCTATTTAGAAAAGATTTAATTTTATGTTTTGCATGAGAAGATTTTGCAATTTTTAGCCATGCATCACTAGGCCCTGATGAATTCTTGTTGGTTTTAACACTAACGATATCACCTGTTTTTAATTCATAATCAAGTGTTACGATTCTGTTGTTAACAGTCGCACCAACCATTTTATGACCAACATCTGTATGGATACGATAGGCAAAATCAATTGGCGTTGCACCTTTAGGTAACTCAATAACTTCTCCTTTAGGCGTGAAAACATAGACATTGGCTTCTAGAATATCTCCTTTAACCGCGTTCACGAATGATTCAGCATCTTCAGACTCTTCTTCATCTGAAGATATTTTAAGAAGTTCACCATACCATTTTAGTTTTTGTGCAATTTCAAATTGTTCTTTATCTTTAGAATACGTTTTACTTTCTTTATATGCCCAGTGCGCAGCAACACCATATTCTGCGATTTCATCCATTTCTTTTGTTCTAATTTGAACTTCAAAAAGTGTTCCATCTTCTGCAAGAAGCGTGGTGTGTAACGATTGATACATGTTAGGCTTTGGAACTGATATATAATCCTTAAAGCGTCTTGGAATAGGAGTATAACTTGCGTGAATCAGTCCTAAAACTTGATAACATGACTCAATTTTAGGCACAATAATGCGAATTGCAAGTAAATCATAAATATCTTCAAATGCACGTTGATCTCGAACCATCTTTTTATAAATAGAATAAATATTTTTAATTCTACCTTTAATTGAATATTCTGCTAAAGCATTTGATGACAATAACTGGTGAATATCTTTGATGATGGATTCAATTGATTGTTCACGTTCATCTTTTTTTGATTTAATTAAATTTGATACGCGATAATACATCGTTTGATCAGTATATCTTAATGCAATATCTTCAAGCTCAGCTTTAATTTTAAAGATACCTAATCGATGTGCAATTGGTGCATAAATTTCTAGCGTCTCTCTGGCAATAACAACTTGTTTTTCATTTGGCATCGATTCTAATGTTCTAACATTATGAAGTCGATCCGCAATTTTTATCAAGACAACTCGGATATCTTTTGCCATCGCAAGTAACATTTTTTGTATATTTTCAGCTTGAGTAACAACAGATTGAAAATTTATTTTTGATAATTTAGTTACACCATCAACAAGATCACGTACATCTTTATCAAATTCTTTTTCAACATCAGACAATTCAAATGATGTGTCTTCAACAACATCGTGCAATAAAGCTGCTATAAGCGTTTGAGGTCCAGCGTGAAGTTCAGCTAAAATAATGCCCACCTCAATAGGATGGGTTATATAAGGTTCGCCTGAACGTCTTAATTGACCTTCATGAAATTGTTTCGCTATAAAATAAGCTCTCTCAATACGATCAATGCTTTCTTTGTTCGTGATGTAATTGTCAAATGAAGCTTTGAGCTTTAAAAATAGCGAGTCCATATAACCTCAATTTAATAATGCATTAATGAAAACACAGGGTAATCTTTTATTTTCTCTTTACCATTTAATTCATCTAATTCAATGACACAAACTATCCCAGCAACAATCGCACCTTTTGATTCGATTAGCTTAATAGTAGCTTCTATCGTTCCACCAGTTGCAAGCAAATCATCAACAATGATCACTCGCTGACCTTGTGAAATCGCATCATCATGCATGCTCAAAGAATTTGAACCATATTCTAAATCATATTCATATGTAACTGCTTTTCTTGGTAATTTACCAGGTTTTCTAATAGGAACAAACCCAATATTTAAGTCATATGCTACAGGCGTACCAAAAATAAATCCTCTAGCTTCAGGGCCACATATAACATCAGCACCTTGCTTTTGAGCGAACAATGACATTTGTTTTATCGCATAAGAAAAAGCTTGTCCATTTTGCAATAGTGGGGTAATATCTCTAAATAAAATGCCATCTTTGGGAAAATCAGGTACAGTCTTTACGTAATTTTTCAAATCCATATTGTTCACCTTTTTAATATGATTTCTTAGACTTTATTATAACTTAAAAACCCTTAATAAACAAGTAAACAACAAAAAAAGACACCTTTGTGTCTTTATTGTTCGATAGATATTAAAACTGGAATTGTAATTGGATTCCTCTTTGTTTTTTGATAAACAAAACGCGATATTTCATTCCGGATTTCTCTTTTGAAATCATTCCAGGAAATATATTTTGATTTTAAAAATGGTGTTGATGTTTCATGAAACAATGTTTTTATTTCCTCTAACAGAGTTTCGGAAGATTGAATATATACAAAGCCTTTTGTAACAATTTCAACATCGCCTATGATGACTTTTTTCTTAGGATCTATGTGGGCTACTAATAATAATACACCATCTTCTGAGAGTAATTCACGGTCTTTCATCACAAAATCATTAACATCACCAATTGATGTACCATCAATTAATATTTCACCAACTTTAATATCTTTATATCCGATATACATTTCTTCATCTTTAAAGTTGACAACATCGCCATTTTCTAGCAAAAGAACATGATCTTCACTGTAATTCAATGTTTTCGCTAATTCTCTTAGTGCATATTGATGTCTATATTCTCCAATTGTTGGAATGATATATTTAGGTTTTAATAATGATAGCATCATTTTAATTTCTTCATGAGATGCGTGATTATATGAAAGCATTTTTTTATCAATTACTGATATTTTTGCATCACTTCGATATAAAATATCAAGTGTTCTTGCTGCCATTTTTTCAGTTCCAGGTACAGGCGCAGTTAATAAAACAACTGTATCTTTTTCGTCAATATGGATAAGACGATCTTGTTTTTTACACATACGTTGAAGCATATAAAAAGGTTCATGTCTGCTTCCGGTTACGATCGCAACAATATCTTGATCATTATTTTTATGCTTGTCATCAATAAATTTTAAATTAATTAAATTTTCTTCAGGAATATTTAAATACCCCTCTGAAATGGCAATATCAACGATACGTTGTGCGCGTCTACCAATAATAGCAATACGTTTGTGATGTGCAATACAAATATCAATCACTTTTTGGATTTTATGTAAATCAGAAGAAAATATACTTACGATAATTCTTCCCTCAGCATTCGTAAATACACTGGATAAATGTTGCGCTAAGTTCAGACTCATACCACCTACTAAATGGGTAGTTGATCCAATTGATTCAATTAAAACTGCTAAAACATCTTTCTCAGCAATTTCATTTATTTTTTTAAAATCTGTTTGATATCTCGGATCTCCACTTTGTTCAAAAGTAAAGTCGCTAGTATACACAATGACTCCTCTTGTCGTATGAATCGCAATTCCGATTGATTCGGGAATATTGTGTGTGGTGTTAAAAAAAGTAAACCTTACGTGATCAAATTTTACAATAGAATGTTGATGTATTACATTCAAGGTTAATGTCGAAAGATCAAAGTTTTCTTCTAGCAAGCGATCTTTTAAAACTTGCATCGTAAATTTAGTCGCATATACTGGGACATTTAAATCTTTAAGTAAGTGCGGCAATGCACCAATATGATCTTCATGTGCATGAGATAGAAAAATTCCTTTAACTTTATGTTGCACTCTTATTAACATGCGATAGTCTGGAACTATTTCATCGACACCAAATAATTCTTGAGTCGGATATTTTATACCAGCATCAAGAATGTAATAATTACCACCGATATCAAAAACATACATATTTTTTCCATTTTCACTTAATCCACCTAAAGCGAAAAAACGAATATTATTCATAAAACTTCCTTGTAACGTTATTTTTCTTCATTATAACATATCTTTCAAAAATATGTTTCATAATGACGCTTAATCATGATAGAATAAATATAGGTGAATGATGAATTATCCAAACAAAAAAAAACAATTTGAAAAGTCAATCAGCACGTCAAATCTCGGCATGACGTTGGAAACAGATATTAACCAAACAAACACGTTCTACCTTGATAATGGGATTGCAATTATCCATAAAAAACCTACACCAGTACAAGTTGTAAAAGTAAGTTATCCTTCTCGAAACAAAGCAAAAATAGTGGAAGCTTATTATAAAACACCATCCACTACTGATTATAATGGGATATATAAAGGTAAATATCTCGATTTTGATTGTAAAGAAACCAATCAAAAAACGTCTTTACCTCTATCAAATATTCATAAACATCAACAACAACATTTGAAGAATGTTCATCATCATGGTGGCATAGCTTTTTTAATCGTTCATTTTAAAAGGCACCAAAAATATTTTTTGATGCCTTACTTAGTGTTACAACCTTATTTCGATCAAGAAATTAAACGCCAATCTATTCCTTATGCTGAATTCGTTACTCAAGGCTATGAAATTCCATTTGGAATTATGCCAAGACTAGATTACTTAAAGATTATTGATCAATTATTTGCTTTTTGATGACTCTCTTGTATATTGGAATCATCAACATGATTGATACAAAAAGTGTTGTGAATAAATAAACAAAGTTATATCCTAAACTATACATAAAAACATTTCCATCAAATAACTCAAATATATTTGTCGCAATATTAGGCTCCATATTACCAAGTTCTACTTCACTTACAGCGTATGCAATAGAACTTGACCATAAGACAACACCTGATAACGAAGCAGAAATCAATCTAATCATAACAGCAAAGATGACGCCTGAAATCACATTTATTAATGTTTTACTTCGCTTGTAGAAAATACCTGTAAATCCTAACGCTGTAAAAGGAATCACATAATCCAACGTTATCAATAACATGATTTTACTAATACCCCAAGTTTCACCTGTCCATGATTCTAATGTTGTTCGTAGAGCATCGATATAGACAATATAATCCGCTGAAAAATTATACATGGCATAAATAAAGCCGGCTACAAGACCATGCTTAACGCCAAATAAAATCCCTACAAAGGCAAGTGGAATCAAAGATATTCCAAAAAATTTTCCTCCAAAAGGCATGCTTAAATTGAAAATTGGTAGTGCTGATCCTACGATATCTAGCACAATTGCAATACTTATAAGTGATGCTGTTAAAACTAAAGAATTAATACTGACTTTTTTCATAGATTGCCTCCTTTTAATAAAAAAATTTCTATGGCAACATAGAAATAAAGTAACATGATTGTTACACTATCCCATGCTGGCATTATCCAGTCAGGTCATACGAGTCGAAATAATTTCCTCTCAGCGTGAGCTCCCCGTAGTGTAATTAAACTATATCATGTTTCGATGTAGCTCTCAACATTAATGCTCCTAGAGTATATTATTTTTAATAATTTATTGTAATTTTAAATAATTTATGATATGATATAAACATGAAAGGAGTATATGTATGAATTTTCAGTGGTTTCACGAAAAACCAAAAGAAGTTATTGTGACCTTGGCCTCGGGCAATATTACGCTAAATAAGCAAGCTTCGACATATTTTGAGCATGCATATAATGTTATGCTAGGTGTTGATGAACAAACGCATAAAATTGCAATTAAACCTTTAAGCAAGGAAGAGTCCATGAGTAAAGCAATACCGGATAATAAAAAATACAAGATTACAATCCGTTCTTCTTATGCTCGTATTACAAACAAAGCATTTATGGAAGAGATTATGAATTTATCTGGATTAAATCTACTTGATGAATCTGTAAAATATCCTGCTGTTTGGGATAATAAAGAACAAATTCTCATTGTTGATCTTAAAGGAGGAAACATCAAATGATAGAAGCATTAGTTTGGTTTTGGTTAGGTTTGTTCTTATTAGCAGTCATTTTTGAAGCTGCGACAGTCGATTTTGTTGCAATTTGGTTTGCTGTAGGATCAGTACCTGCTTTTGTTTTAGCGATTATTGGTGCTCCTGTTTGGTTACAAGTCATCACATTTTTAGTCATTACGATTGTATTGATTGCCTTTACAAGACCTTACATGTTGAAATATTTCAAAACAAATCAAATCAAAACAAATGTATACACGGCAATTGGTAAAACCGCTGTTGTGACAGAAGTTATTTTACCGAATGAAATAGGTGCAGTTAAATTACGTGGACAAGTCTGGTCTGCAATCGCCGATGACAGAATTGAAGTCGGAACCCAAGTAAGAATATTAGAGATTGAAGGCGTTAAACTCATTGTTGAAGCCATAAAATAAAAAAAGGAGAAAGAAAAATATGTTAATACCTGCAATTATTATTTTTGTAGTCATCGTATTAATATTACTTGTGTCAAGTTTTAGACTTGTCTCACAAACGAATATGTACGTTGTCGAGAGACTTGGTGGTTACCTAACTACCTGGGATGTTGGAATTCACTTATTAATTCCATTTGTGGATCGTGTTGTTTCACAAGTTTCAATGAAGGAACAAGTAAAAGACTTTGCCCCACAACCTGTTATTACTAAAGATAACTTAACGATGCAAATTGATGCTGTTGTATTCTTTCAAGTAACGGATCCTAAACTATATGCATATGGTGTCAATAATCCATTAGGAGCAATTGAAAACCTTTCAGCAACAACACTTCGTAATATTATTGGTGATTTAGATTTAGATCAAACGTTATCTTCACGTGACTTGATAAACACTAAAATGCGTGCCATTCTTGATGAAGCAACAGATGCTTGGGGTATAAAAGTTAATCGTGTTGAAATTAAAAATATTATTCCACCAAAAGATATTACTGCAGCACTTGAAAAACAATTAAGAGCTGAAAGAGAAAAAAGAGAATCTATTCTTAATGCTGAAGGTGATAAAAGAGCTGCTATCTTACGTGCTGAAGGTGAAGCTGAAGCTGTTGTGTTAAGAGCTAATGCTGCGAAACAAGAACGAATTTTAAATGCCGAAGGTGAAGCTGAAGCGATTTATAAACTCAAAGAAGCTGAAGGATTAGGGATTAAACTTATTAAAGATGCGAAAGCAGATCAAGCTGTTATTCAAATCAAAGCCTTTGAAGCACTTTCAAAAGTTGCCGATGGTCAAGCGACAAAAATTATCATCCCATCTAATATCGCTGATTTATCATCATTAATATTATCTGCAACAGAAATTGGTCAATCTTCAAAAGAAAC
>CAZYNC010000001.1:11883-33623 GCA_964648785.1 uncultured Acholeplasmataceae bacterium | reverse complement strand
TAGTTCAATGCCAACATAATAATCAATAACATCTTCTTTAGTTTGTCTCCCTGCACCTAATAACATTGCAGCTTGACCAATTTTTAATGCTTCTATTTTACTTATATAACCCGTTTCAGAAGCTTTAATTTGATGTGTGTTTGATGCAAAATATAATGGCATTTCTAATAACATTGAACTTTCACCACGCTGGTCTTCAACCATACGCTTTAAATATGGAAATGCAAGTCCTTTTTGCAGTACTAATCTAGCTGCATCATATGCAATATCAAAATCTTGATATTGATTTGATTCTATCAGCAAGTGAGCAACAAGTGTTGATGCAATATGATTTAAATCTTCTGGTCCCTTACCTAGAAGTGTTTGTACCGCTTCATGTATTTCATGCGCATTCCCAACAAAATTTCCTAACGGTTCATCCATATTTGTAAGGACTGCAGTCATTTTTTTATTTGCTAATTTGCCGATTTCAACCATCAGTTTAGCAAGTGTGCGGGCATCATCCATCGTTTTCATGAATGCACCATCACCAACTTTGACATCAAGAATAATAATATCTGCACCAGATGCTAATTTTTTACTCATAATCGATGATGCAATAAGTGGCATACTATTCACAGTCGCGGTAACGTCTCTTAAAGCATATAGTTTTTTATCTGCAGGTGCAATGTCACCAGATTGACCTATAATCGCAAGATGGTGATCTGAAACTTGTTTCTTAAATTGAGCTTCACTTAATTCAATTTTTAAACCATGAATACTTTCAAGTTTATCAATTGTACCACCTGTGTGACCTAGACCTCTTCCACTCATTTTTGCAAGTTTTAATCCAAAATGCGCTGCCATTGGTCCAAGTATAAATGAGATTTTATCACCTACACCACCAGTTGAATGCTTATCGACTTTAATGCCATCGATATCACTTAAGTCTAATACATCCCCTGAATCTCTCATTGCTAGAGCTAAATAAGTCGATTCTTCATCTGACATACCTTGAAAATAAATTGCCATTAAAAGTGCACTTATTTGATAATCTGGAATCAAATTTTTTGTATAACCATGTACAAAAAATTGAATCATGTCTTGTGTCAATGCTTTACCTTGTTTTTTTGTTTCAATAATATCAATCATTGTCATAGTATCACCACCTTTATTGTATCATATATAGACTACTATGTTATAATACTTTTTGGGAGAATCAAGATGACATTATATGCTATAAGACATTCATTAACGCAACTCAATGAAGAAAAAAAGATACAAGGTCGTATCGATCATCCACTTTCGGAATTTGGTATTAAACACGCTCAAGACATCTTTTCAAAGTTAAACATTGTTGTTGACCATATTCTTTCTTCACCACTTATTCGAGCTCATCAAACTGCAACAATTGCAGCATCTTATTTAGGCTATGAGAAACCTATTACATTAATACAGGATTTTGTTGAAAGGGATTTTGGATCTTTAGACTTACTTCCAGTCTTAGAGAGTAAACCTGTTGTTAGAGGAATACAAAGTTTAGATGATTACGAAGATGATACACGTTTATTAGCTCGAGTTTCAAAAGGAATGGACACAGTGTATCAATATTATCACAATCAAAATTGCTTACTTGTATGTCATGCACATGTACTTAAAGCATTACTAATTTTATCAGGTGAAAAGAACATTAGTTTCGCAGATACTATCATTCTACATGATGAATTAGTTACTTTTGAAATACAAGATCATTCAATTCAATATATTTCTACACATAAATTAAAAGGTGACACTTAATGAAGTGCCACCTTTTTTTAATAAGCTTCGTTAATTTGTCTAAGAACTAGATTTGAAATTTCTTGAGATGATAAATCTTTGTAAGATTCATATGGTATCGGTTTTAAATAAATCACTTCTCTATCGGTATGATAAAAAGGTATTCGATGCCGTACTTTTGCATTTCCAACAATCCTTACTGGCACAATATCTGCTTTCGATTTTAATGCAATTTTAAATGCACCATGTTTCATCTGTTCAATAAGTTCATTGTCTCTATCTTTAGTTCCACCTTCAGGAAAAATAAGCATTGCTTGACCTTTTTCAACAGTTTTAATTGCTTCCATAAGTCTTCTTACAGTATCACGATTATTATCTCTATCAACCATGAAACACGACATAGCTCTTAGCCATAAACCTATCAAAGGTAATTGATATACCCCTTTTTTTACGGCATAAGCGACATTTCTTTCAACAGTCTGTAATACGACAAACGGATCTGTATATGATTTATGATTAGCAAATAAAACAACTTTTCCATCATAAGGTATATTTTCTAACCCTTTTGGAATAACTTTCAATCTTAAAATAAAATGATTAAGAGTGAAAGATAAATTTCTTGTTAATTGACCAAAAAAAGGATTATTAGAATCACTTGATTTATAAAATGGTACCATGAGGCCAAAAAATAATAATACAACAACAACACCAAAAAGCTGAGAAAATATAATCCAAAGGGGGATTAAATTAGGCCAAATTGAACTTAGAGTGAGTGCAGTTGAAAATATTGATAATAAAAATATGACGGTAATCATGACTTGATCCTTTCATAATAACTCAATATAAGTTCACTCTCTGTTTGATATGACTTTAGTTTAAAATCTTTAAGCGAATATTCAGGAAAAAATGTATCTCCTTGATGAGCCTTTAAAACATACGTGATATGAAGTGCATCTGCATAAGAAAATGCTTGTTTATAAATTTGTGCACCGCCAATCACGACGAGATCTTTCGTTCTACTTTTTAGAAATGCATCTAAATCATTAATAATGTCAGCATTTTCGATATGACGTTCACTTCTTGTTGCGATGTATATATGTGTAAAAGGTAATTTTTTTGATGGAAAATATTCTAACATAGAGATATATGTTTGATAACCCATCAATACATCTTGATGATAGGCATGCTGTTTAAAATATGCCATATCTATTTTATAATGCCAAGGTAATTTATTTTGAAATCCTATCACTCTATTGACATCCATCGCCCAGATTAGTGTTATCATACTGCAACTGCACCTTTAATTGGTGGATGTGGATCATAACCTAAAATTTGAATGTCTTCGAAAGTGAAATCTTCAATATCTTTAATTTCTGGATTTAACTTAAGCTTAGGCAATGGCCTAAATTCTCTCTTCAGTTGTAGTTTTAACTGATCTATATGATTAGAATAAATATGTGCATCACCAATCGTATGGATGAATTCACCTACTTTAAGATTAGTGACTTGTGCCACCATTTCTAATAAAAGCGCATATGATGCAATATTAAAAGGAATGCCTAAAAATATATCACCGCTTCGCTGATACAATTGTAAAGAAAGTTTATCATTTGATACATAAAACTGAATAAGAGTATGACATGGTGGTAACGCCATATTGTTGATTTCAGAAGGATTCCAGGCTGATAAAATCATACGTCTTGAATGAGGTTGATATTTGATGAGATTGATTATTTCTGAAAGTTGATCGACTCCATTAAAATTCCGCCACTGAGCTCCGTATACTGGTCCTAAATCACCATGATTTTGTGCAAATAAACGGTCATTCTTAATTTTATCAACAAACTCTTCTAATGTTTCACCTTGAAACTCCGTGTGTTTTTTATAATTTTCATAAGGCCATTCATTCCAAATTTTAACACCATGATCAACAAGATATTTTATGTTAGTATCACCTTTAATGAACCACAATAGTTCATGAATGATTGCTTTATAAAAAACTTTTTTTGTTGTTAATAAAGGGAATCCTTCAGACAAATCAAATCGCATTTGATATCCAAAGCTTGAGAGAGTTCCTGTATGAGTACGATCTTCTTTTTCGTGACCATGTTTAAACACATGTTCTACTAAATCATGATATTGCTTCATTGAATTGCAAGCCTATAAAGAGCTTCAGCATAAATTGCTGTTGTTAACATTAATTCTTCTATATCAATGAATTCATCTGGTTGATGAATATAGGTTGGGGTATTTGGAAAATGTGCTCCAAATGCAACAACATTTGGCATTGATCTAGCGAAAGTACCACCACCTATTGAAAAAGGTTTATTTTCTTTGTCGTTTGTATATTCTTGGTATACAGATGTTAAAGTTTTGATCAACGAACTATTAGGATCATTATAGAGTAAGGCTTTATGGTGATCCACTTCTACAAGTGATTCTGTTAACGTGTTTTTTAATTTCTCAATGACATCATCAAAAGAAACTCCATGGGGATAACGATAATTTAGACTAATATTATAATATCCTTCTTTAATTTCCATAACACCAATATTATTGGTTGTTGGTCCCATTTCTTCATCTTTGTGATAAATATTGAGCTTTTTACCATATAAATCATTTAGAAAATATGTATCATAGAGCTTAGTAAATGCTGATCCTTCTTCTTGAACTAAAAATTGCATCAATAAATCGATAGCATTAATCCCTTCGTGAGGAAGAGATCCATGTGCACTTTTACCATGTATAGAGCACACTACATGACCATTAAAAATTTCTGCTTTACCTTTGTATTGATATTGTTTTAAGTACTGTTCAAATAATTCTTTATAGGGTTTGTTATTTTTCAAAACAACTTTTGCAAAATCAGGGACCATGTTATCTCTAGATCCACCTTCAAATGATACGATATCAGAATCCGTTATGTTGCCTTTTATTTGAACTCGAGAAATCCCTTTCTCAGCATAAATCAATGGAAAGTCAGCATCAGGAATAAAACCAGATACTGGTGATTCTGGATATACTTGAAAATAACGATCTACGCCTCTCCAAGCTGTTTCTTCATCATTTCCTAGAATCAGTTTGATGCGATGTTTTAGCTCAACACCTGAGTCTTTTAATATTTTCATTGCATAATAGACAGCCATAGTAGGACCTTTGTCATCGCTTGTGCCGCGTCCATACATCTTACCATCATGAATTTCAGCACCATAAGGATCATAAGTCCAACCATTTCCGGCAGGTACAACATCTAAATGCCCAATACTACCAACAAAAGTTTCTTGATTGCCAAACTGAATATGTCCAGCATAACCATCTACATTAACTGTTTCAAATCCATCTTTTTTTGCTAAATCTAAAAACCATTCAAAAGCTTTTTGAATATCTTCACCAAATGGTGCCATTTTTCTATTGGGATTAAAAGTAGTTAATTCTGTTTTAAATTGAATCAATTTTTTTAAATCAGCAATAAGTTGCTCTCTTCTTTGTTCGACTTCGTGTTTAAAATTAATCATTTTTTGCGCTCCTTACGCTATATTATAGCACACTATAGAGACAAAAAAAATGACTTTTACTCCTCTTTTTTATCTTTTTTAGAAAGATCTTCTTTTGCATCTTTGATATAACTTACACGTTCTGCAACAACCTCCATCATGGTCAAATTTGAATCGTTTATTTCTTTTTTATACGTTTGGATTCTACCTTTTAAAGCAACCGTTGTTCCTTTTTGACAATATGATTCAATGAGTGTTGAGAGACCTTCCCAAACACTACATTTAATAAAATCAGTATCATATTGACCATCTATATTTTTAAATGGTCTTTGAACTGCAATATAGATGGTTGATACTTTTCTTCCATCATCTAAAATTCTAGTTTCAATATCTTGAGTTAAACGTCCTACTAAAACGACTTGATTTAACATGTTTCACCTCTTTTTTCTTGCATTATAGCGATTAGATAAAGCGAGGTCAAATTGTACATTTAAACAATATTTAACAGTTATGATGACTTTATATAAAAAAACAATCTATTCAAATAGAATAGATTGTTTGATTTTATATCTTTAAATATTTTTATATAAATGTGTTTTTTAATCTTTTTTTCTTGCGATTAATACCGATTTAGAAAATGTTTTAAATGCATTACCATATCGTATAACATCTTCATATTCAAGAGCATGTAATGCATCCATGACGTCATATAAGCTGATACCTTTAAAATACACACTCATGTATTGAAACATTTTATGTTCATTATGATCTAAAGACATAATATTGGCTGCTGTCATGACTTTTTTTAATCTGAGAAAATTCTCATACGTTAACACTTGAGCAATATCTTGTTCTAAAGCTTTTTCAATATCAGCTAACATCAAATCAGGATAATTTGTAGGTACGTGTATGGTAACATGATCGGCATATTTTAGGTGTGTGATCTGAAATTGAACAGATTGATGTATAAAACCTTTTTCTATCCATGTTTGATGACTATCTGAGGCATCACCAATTAATACATGTAGGGTCATATAAATCGACTGTTTCATTTTATGAAATGCTATTTCATCACTTTGATGCGGTAGTTTTATTCCTAAAAGTAATCTAGAAATCGTCATGTCTTTGACTACTTCATCTCTCGACTTCACGATTTTCATGTCTTCATTTGGAGTCACAAATTCTATATTACGTGTTTTTGATATTACTTCGTTATTCTTTTTATCAAGATATACTCTTAATACATCAATGTCAACATTACCTGAAATGAAAAGTGTTTTTCGATCATCTTGATAGATGTTTTGATGTATCCATGATAATGTTTTTTTGTCAATGTTTGCGATTGATTCAATAGTACCTAGAATATCGCTTTTTATTGGATGTTGCGCATACATATTTCGATATAGCTGTTGATATAGCGGTGTCATGACATCATCTAAATCCATATGAATTTCTTCGTTGATAATGTGGCGTTCACTCTCAATATTTGCATCTGTAAAATAGGCTTCATTTAATAGATCGAATAATAAATCAATGCCTTCATATATATGTTTTGTTGAACTGAAATAATAGCTTGTTGTATCATATGTTGTCATGGCATTGGGATCAAGACCTAATTGAACAAATTTAGAAAACATGTCACCATGTTTTGAGGCAAATATTTTATGTTCAAAAAAATGTGCAGACCCCTCAGGTAAAAGAATTTCTTTATCCCCATCGCGAAACATTAAGTGAGACGCACCAAAAGGAAGTGCTAATGCAACATATGTAGTTTTCACATGTTGATTAGGTAATACAACAATATTGATGCCGTTTTTTAAAGTATCATAATAAACGTTTTCATGGTAATTTTTATAATAAATATGTGTCATTAATCTTCTCCAATTACTTGATGAATAATGATATGTTTTAGTTTGCCCGCAACGTTTTTGATATCGTTTTTTGTCACTTTATGTATTGCTTCTATACGTTTTTCTAAATCATACTCTTCTTGATACAGATGACTTTTATAAGCTCTTTGAATATAGGTACTTTGCCGGTCTAAACTTGATAAGATCTGATGTATCATGTATGCTTTGGTTTGTTCTAATTCTTCTTCTGTGACATCAAGAGACATGAGTGTATCAATGGTTTCTTGAATTGCGATTTTAGTTTCCTCTAAACGTGACATATCAACACCTGTTGAGATTGTTAAGGTCCCTAGATGTAAATTAATATAGGAATAAATAGAATAGCATAGTCCTCTTTTTTCTCTGATTTCTTTAAAAAGACGACTATCTGCGTGACCACCTAATAATTCGTTAAAAATTTGAAAAGCAGTTTTGTTGGGATGATGATACATGATATCTGTATGATATCCAAGATGCATAATCGCTTGGCTCACTGGCATATTTAATGTGATTTCTTTTTTTTCGTGTAGCCTATACCCTTTGAATTGAGGATGAATTTGACCTTGTTCATAGGGTTCTAACACGTGTTTCATGACTGTGATATCTTCTTCAGTAAAATTTCCACTCGCAAACATGACAATATTCGCTTGTTTAAAATATTGTTCATAGTAACGCTGAATATCCGTTAGGGAAGTATGTTTAATAAGATCAACTTTCTCATCAAAAGTATACATATCAAGCACATGTTGCAACAATGTTTCCTCATATACATAATCAATATAGGTTTGTTTATCATCACGTATAGACTCATAATGTTGAATAAGTCTCGTTTTCTCTTCTTGAAAATGGTTGGCATCGTCTAATTTAGCATGAAATATCATATGTGTGATAAACGTTAATACGTCTTTTAATAACGACGTACTCGAGACTAAACTTGGTTGTATAAACTTACATCTTATTTGATGTACAAGATAGTTACCTTCTATGTTTGAATACATTGAAATCTTTAAACCGTACATCTCTTCTAAAGCTTGATTAAAGGATTTTCTTGAGGGATACATAGGGTGAGTTGTATGAAGGTATTGATTCAGTAAGACAGAAAAAACATCTACTTCCTTTAGAAATAGATGTCCCACAGAGATATGAATACTATATGATTTAAACTGATCTTTGTTAATGATCATATAACACTATTTAAAGCGATTTCCATCATATTTGTAAATGCTTTTTCTCTTTGTTCCGAAGTGGTTTCTTCATGATTAACAAGTGAATCAGACACCGTTAATAAGCATGCTGCTTTTTTATTTAATGCTTTAGCATTTGAAAATAATGCAAAAGATTCCATCTCAACTGCAATGGTTTGATGCTTCTTATAAATATCTTTATACGCTTCATGATGAAGTCGATAAAAAACATCAGAAGAATGAATGACGCCTTCTTTAATAGGCTTATTTAATCTATGTGCAGCTTTTTTTATTCGTTGATTTAATACTTTTGATGCAGATAAGGTATGTCTATTGGATACCCCCATTGTCTTGGCATAACTTGATTCAGAGTATGCTTTCGATACTAACAAGACGTCAAATAGTTGTAGATCTTGATCATACGCACCACATGAACCAATACGAATGATATTTTCAACATCATAAAACTTGTATAATTCATACGAATAAATACCAATTGATGGCATACCCATGCCAGATCCCATGACCGTTACTTTTTTTCCGTTATACGTTCCAGTATAAGCAAACATGTTTCTAACTTGATTGACTAATTGAACATCTTTTAAAAATGTCTCAGCAATAAATTTTGCTCTTAATGGATCTCCTGGCATTAATACTGTACGTGCAATATCTTCTTTATTTGCACTAATATGTGGTGTTGACATTTGAATTCTCCTTATTTTCTACAATTAAGACACCTTTTGATGTTCCTAATCTTGTAGCTCCTGCTTTGATCATGTTTATGGCATCTTCTTGATTACTAATACCACCGGAAGCTTTAACTTCCATAAGATCTCCTACCGTTTTTTTCATCAAAGCAACGTGTTCAACTGTTGCTCCAGCAGTTCCAAAACCAGTAGAGGTTTTAACAAAGTGTGCACCTGCTTTCATCGCACATTGACAAGCAAATACAATTTCTTCTTGGCTTAAATAGCAAGTTTCTAAAATAACTTTGACACAATGTCCATCTGCAGCTTCTACAACTGATTTGATATCTTCAATCGTTGATGTTTCATCTTTTTTATGTACATAAGTTAAATTGAGTACCATATCAATTTCATCTGCACCATCTAAGATTGCTTGTTTTGTTTCAGCCATTTTAGCCTCTTTTGAGTGACTTCCATGAGGAAAACCAACTACAGTACAAGTGAGCACTTTCGTATTTTTGAGTTTTTTAGAAACATATGACACAAAATGAGAATTCACACACAAACTTTTAAATTGATACTGGATTCCTTCTTTTATAAGTTGATCTATATCTTGAAAGGAAACATTGGGCCCTAATTTTGTATGATCAATATAATGATGAAGCGATAACATAATTTTATTCCTTTTCTAAGAGTTTTGAACTTTTTACAGATCGGTATGATGCATCAATATCAACTACAGAGGCTTTTTTCAGAATCTTGTAAAATTTATTGAGGTATTTTTTTAATAACACATGCGTACCCTCTACTGTGCCTGGAACTTTAACGAGTAAAGGCATCACTTTGTTTGATATTGCATGAAAATCAAATGCTTTTAATGTCTGATCTTTCATACGAACAAAAATGACATTGATCTCTGGTGGAATCACCGTTAGGATACCATCCTGTATTTCGATACCAATAATAAGTTTTTTATCGTTATGTAATAATTGATACTTTGGTACAAATGTCACAATGTCTTTGTAGTAATCTTTTAGCTGTGTAATGTCATTTTCATACTTAAGCATTTTAAACAATTGTTTATCGTCTACAAACACATACTCTTTTATAACATCATGTTGTTTTTGAATGAACGTTGACTTCATCATCCCATGGACTTCGGTGATAAGTTCATATTTAAATGGCATCACATCTTCAAAAAGTGGATGATAAATAAATAGTTTAAATGTTTTTGTAAACTTTTCAACGGCTTTAAGAAATTCTTGAAGCATGAAATGACTCATTAAAATTGGAAGATCAAGATGCATATTAACATCCAAGTAATTGGGACTTAAACGATAAATATCTGGAACAGTTGATCGTGGCGTAATCGTATATTGGTATCCAATATATAATGTGCTGTGAACATACGAAAAACGGACAGATGTTTCATCCATTTCAGTTTTAAAATCATCTAGTTCTCTAAAATAATGAATTAAGAGATCAATATCGATGAGTCTAGTTTTTTCTTTAAAAAAATGTAACCTAAATTGAGACATGTTATCCTTTTTACTTCGTGGATTGATTTAAAATTTGATGAATTGCATCCATGTTCGTATTATCTAATGATAGAGGCGTAATAGAAACATACCCATTTTCAATCGCTTTAATGTCGCTTTCTTCATCCTCTAAATAATGTGTGACACCGTAATTCGGAACATAGACGAGTCCTTCTTTTGTTGGAGAAAAATCTGAATGTTGGTGTCTCTTTCCTAATTTGGTAATTTTTACACCAAGTGGTTTTGCAATATGCGCCTTTGGAAAATTAATATTGAGTACATAAGGACCTTGATATAATTCAGTTTCTTTCATTTCATCCATAAGTTTGACTGTTTCATCAAACAAATAATCTAAATTAGGTATAGCAGCTGCAGAAAAAGCAATTGCAGGAATCCCTAAAAATTTAGCTTCTCTAGCAGCACCAACTGTACCAGAATAAAATATGTCTGTGGCAACGTTATGACCATAATTAATTCCTGACACACACAAGTCGAAATCAACATTAAACGCTTTTAATGCAACACCAACACAATCTGCAGGAGTTCCCTCAACCACAATCATGTGTTTCGCACCAACAATTGGTTCTGGATAAAATACATTAATGTTGTGTTTTATCGTGATGGCCATACTCTTAGCAGATTGACCTTCTTTAGGTGCAGCAACAAATACATTACCAAAAAGTGCCATTGCTTTTACAAGTATTTCAATACCTGGTGCTAAATATCCATCGTCATTTACAACTAAAATATTCATAGATTCTCCTTTAATACAGAAGCACAACGTGAACACACATGACCTTCTTCTAAGGTTTTAAAAACATTCCAACAACGTTCACATGTATGACCTTCAAAAGGTTTCAATGTTGCTTTTAATTCGTTTGAAATATGGATATTGACCTCTGCAACCATTAATATCTGTTCAAGTGTAAACTGCATATCCATGACATGATCAAACATATCTTGAGGTATTGATAAATCGATCGATGCTTGCATTGATTTTGAAATGATTTTTTCAGTACGAGCAGATTCTAATGCGTTATTTACAACATCTCTAACTTTTTTAACATCTTCTAAATACGATAAATATTTTAAAAATTCTTCACGCACTCTTTTTTGAGGCATATCTTCAAAATAAATGTCATCAAATTGTTGATTTGGTAAATGTTGATAGGCTTCTGATGCTGTATGTGGCATGATAGGTGTTAATAGCTTTAATAGTGTATATACAATTTCATATATCGTTGATTGAATTGCTTGTCTTTCAAAATGTTGTTTAGATTCTAGATATAACGTATCTTTCGTAAAATCTAAATAAAATGCACTTAAATCATTAATAATAAACGGCATCAATGTTCTATAGACACGATCAAATTCATAATGATCATAAGCATCAATCACTTCATTGATCACTTCGTCAAAACGAAGTGTCATCGCACGATTCATGTTACCACGCATTGAAAATGCAACATAATCAGTTTCTATATGAAAATCATTGATGACACCTAACATGTATCGAATTGTATTACGTATTTTTCTGTAACCTTCTGAAATTTGTTTTAAATTGTCATCACTTATCCGTAAATCACTTTGGTAATCTGATGTCGCAACCCATAATCTTAAAATATCTGCACCTAACACTTGCATAACTTTTAAAGGATCAACAGTATTACCTAATGATTTTGACATTTTACGTCCTTGACCATCTAACACAAATCCATGCGATACAATTGCCTTATATGGGCTTTTCCCATAAGCAGCAACCGAAGTTGATAAACTAGAGTTGAACCATCCACGATATTGATCAGACCCCTCTAAATATAAGTCAGCTGGAAAAGATTCTCCTCTTTGCTCTAATACGCTGTAAGAAGTTCCTGAGTCAAACCAAACATCCATTATATCTGTCTCTTTTTTGAAGTTTCCGTTAGGACTAGAAGGATGATTGTATCCCTCTGGCAATAAGTCTTTTGCTTCTTTTTCAAACCATATATTTGACCCATATTGATCAAAAAGGTTAGCAACATGAAGCAAGACATCTTGATCTAATATAGCTTCTCCATTTTCTGCATAAAATACAGGAATTGGTACTCCCCAAGCTCTTTGACGACTTATACACCAATCTTCACGATTCTCTATCATGTTTGATAATCTAAGTTCTCCCCAAGAAGGATACCATGTGACTGTTTTAACAGCCTCTAATAAATCTTTTTTAATTGTTTTAACACTGGCAAACCACTGTGGAGTTGCTCTAAAAATAACAGGTTTTGATGTTCTCCAATCATGAGGATAACTATGCATAAATTTCGTTTTATTAAGTAATAATCCATGTTTTTCAAGTTCTGCAATGACTGCATCGTTTGCTTCACTGTAAAACATACCTTGGAATTGTTGTGCATCTTTTGTCATAAAACCTTTTTCATCTACAGGACAAAAAACTTCTAGGTTATATTTTGTTCCGATTATATAGTCATCTTCACCATGTCCAGGCGCAGTATGGACTAAACCAGACCCATCTTCAGCTGTAACATGTTCACCACATATAACAGGGCAAATTTCTTCGAATAATGGATGTACATATGTCATATGTTCAAGTTCTGATCCTTTAACCACACGTATAACATCATACGATGTCCATCTTGCTTTTTCAGCAACATGCGCAATGAGGGTTTCAGCAACCACAAACACTTTCTCGTGAACTTGAACAAATGCATAATTAAGTTGAGGATGTACTGAAACTGCTTTATTCGCTGGAATTGTCCATGGCGTGGTTGTCCAAATTACAAAGTAAACATTGTTTAATTGAAGGTCATTAAGGTTAGATGCTTTCAATGCAACGTAAATGGAGGTATCTTCTACATCTTTATATTCTATTTCAGCTTCTGCAAGTGCTGATTCAGATGAAGGAGACCAAAAGACAGGCTTTAGCCCTTTATAAATAAGTCCTTTCTCAACCATCTTGGCAAAAATCCTAATTTGTGATGCCTCATAATGATGTTGAAGTGTGATGTAAGGTTGATCCCACTCTCCCAAAATGCCTAAACGCTTAAACTGTTGTTTTTGTTTATCAACTTGTTCATTCGCATAGTCCATACATAAGTTTCGATACTCATGTAAAGGCATATCTTTTCTTTTGATGCCTTTTTTCGCTAGCGCCGTTTCAATGGGAAGTCCATGTGTATCCCAACCTGGAATGTATCTCACTTTAAATCCTGCCATTGTTTTATATCTAATGACAAAATCTTTTAAAATTTTATTGAGCGCATGTCCGATATGAATATCACCATTTGCATACGGAGGCCCATCATGAAGTACAAAAGAAACAGCGTCTTTTCGATGTTCTAAGACCCTTTCATATAAGTTTAATTGTTCCCAATTTGATTGAATCTCTACTTCTTTAATCCCTAAATTTCCACGCATTGGAAATTCGGTATTCGGTAAATTGAGTGTGTCCTTGTAATCCATTATTTTCTCCTCATTAATAAAAATAGCAAAACAAGACTTAGGGACGACATAATCGCGGTACCACCCTAATTCCAGCTTTGCTGACACTTACTTTTTTTCATGTATTCTAAGGTGATCCCATCTATACTGATTCATCTAGACTTTCACCATCTCTAGATCGCTTGAATGAATCTCATATACTGTACTGTCCTTATCATCATACGATTTAATTTAATTCTTTTAAAAACGTTTTTACTGTGCCATCTTCTAATGCTTGATGATTGGCAAATAATAATATTTTTTCTTGTATCGGCATCACTTCACCATCAATTGCATACGTAACTCCTGATAGAAAAGCTATACACTTATTAATGTCATCAATTTCTAAATTTTCAAAATTAATGACAACAGGAATATCTTTTTTTAAAATATCTGCTAGTTCAATCAAATTTTCATCAAATGCATGATCTAATTTATGAAATTGGATGAGATTTGAAGAAGGTTCACGTTCTTGAATGACTTCTTTTTGTTTTTTACGAAAAAGTCCCATTTTATTCCTCTAATATCCTCTTAAAGTAACGACCAAGTCTCACATGCGTGGTGTCATATTTTAATGCAATTTCAAGATCATCTGACATCCCCATTGATAGATATGGTAATTCGAGTTTTTGATTTAAGTCACTTACACGTTTAAATGCTGTTTCGGTCATCACGAGATCATCAACTTTTCCCATCGTCATGAGACCAACTACTGTAATTTTATCATATTTTTTGAGTTCTTCATAAAAAGAAACTACTTTTTCAATCGGGACCCCATACTTTTGAGGTTCGTCTGTTGCATTGACTTGAATGAATACTTCAAGTGGTTTTGTTCTAAAAGATTGAATCTTATTGGCCAAATCTAATGAATCCAAAGAATGAAGCACATCTATATCTTGAATAATATCTTTAACTTTGTTTCTCTGTAAGTGTCCAATAAAATGCCAAACAATCGGATAATCCTTTAATTGTTCTTTTTTGTTAATGAAGACTTCAACTCGATTTTCTCCCATATGATGAAAACCTTTTTGATAAAGCTTTACCATATCGTTTGGTTCAAAATATTTTGAAGCACACACCACTGTGACGTCACTTAGAGTTTTCATACATTAAATCTGAAATGAACAATGTCACCATCATGCATTTCATACATTTTCCCTTCAAGTCGATATTTCCCAGCATCTTTCGCTTTTGAAATAGAACGATACGTTAAAAAATCTTCAAACGATAACGTTTCACAACGAATAAAACCTTTCTCAAAATCAGTATGTATGATACCTGCACATTGAGGTGCTTTCATCCCTTTTTTAAATGTCCAAGCGCGAACTTCAGGTTCTCCTGCAGTAAAAAACGTATGCAACCCAAGTAACTGATAGCTTTTTTCTATAACAGTTTCTAAACCACTTTGCTTGAGTCCATAGGACATGAGCATTTCTTTTTTTTCCACATCATCTAAACTAGAAAGTTCAGCCTCTAATTGAGCTGAAACAGGCACAACTTCGATACTAAATCTTTCTAAATATTGCTTAAGTGATTGAAAATGTTGTTGTGACTCCAATGACAATAGATCTTCTTCGCCTACATTCGCTATCACGAGCATTTTTTTAAAACTTAATAATTGCAATTGCTTTAAAAATGGGAAATCTTCTTCTTGAAATAGATCATAACTAAGTCGTTGTTCAGAATTCAACGTTTCTTTGATCTTCAAAAGTAATGTTTCTTCATGTAGTCCTTCTTTAGGAGACTGTTTTTTCTTTTTGCCAAGTCGATCAAGTCTTTTTTCTATACTTTCTAAATCTGCAAGTCGTAACTCAACATCGATTGTTTCAAAGTCTCTTACAGGATCAACTGTGCCATCCACATGTGTGACATCTTTGAGTTCAAAACATCTTACAACATGACAAACAGCATCAACTTCTCTAATGTGAGATAAAAATTGATTACCAAGCCCTTCTCCTTTAGAGGCACCTTTTACTAGCCCTGCAATATCAGTAAACTGATAGGCTGTTGGAATAATTTTTTTTGGTTGATACACTTCTGCAAGTTGCTGTAGTCTCTCATCAGGCACCGATACAATTCCTACATTAGGTTCAATTGTTGCAAAAGGATAATTTGCTGCAAGTGCACCTGCTTTAGTCAGTGCATTAAATAATGTCGATTTTCCTACATTTGGCAATCCAATAATACCAGCTTCTAACATAATTTCTCCCTTTAAAAAAAGGCTTATCGCCTTTTTATAATGATCCTTTTTTCTTTAACCATGACGGTAATTTTGGACCATCATTTTGTCCTTCTTGTTTGTCGACGGTTTTTAGACCTTCTCGTGTTATTTCAAGTTGTTTTTCAGATTGATTATTTAATATTTCATCAAACATATCTAAACCTGTTTCTGTGCCTTTAAGTTCGTATCCAGTTGCAATGACCGTGACAACCATTTCATCATTCATTTCTAGACTCACTGCAGACCCGTAAATAATATTCAAATCTTTATCAGTTGCATTTCTAATTTCAGAAATCGCTTGCTCTGTTTCAAACAACGTAATATTCGTGCCACTTGTAATATTGACAATTGCATCTGTTGCACCGTTAATTGAGATTTCTAATAATTTTGAATGGATAGCTTTTCGTGCTGCTTCTACTGCTCGATTTTCACCTGATGCAATACCAACACCCATCAATGCCATCCCTTTATTTTCCATGACCGTTCTGACGTCTGCAAAATCAACATTAATTAATCCTGGTACAGTAATAATTTCAGCAACACCTTGGACACCTTGTCTTAACACATTATCTGATTCTCTAAATGCCTCTAGTAATTGTGTGGAGGGACCTGACACTTCTAATAATTTTTCATTCGGGATCACAATCAGCGTATCTACATAAGGTTTCATTTCTTCAATGCCTTTGATCGCTTCTCTCATGCGTACGGGACCTTCAAAAGCAAATGGTTTCGTGACAATCCCAATCGTTAATGCACCCATTTCTTTTGCTTTTTTAGCTAAAATTGGTGCAGCACCAGTCCCAGTACCTCCGCCCATACCGCACGTGATAAAAACCATATCAGAATCACGTAGCATATCTTCGATTTCTTTAACTGATTCTAATGCAGCACGTTTACCAACTTCAGGTTTAGCCCCTGCACCAAGACCTCTAAGTAAATTTTTTCCAATTTGAATGCGGGTTTCAGCTTTTGAATGTTTTAGGACTTGTGCATCTGTATTAACAGCAACAAACGTAACGCCAGAAACATCATTTTCAATCATTCGATTGATCGCATTTCCACCGCCACCACCAACACCGATCACTTTGATGATTGGTTTTTGATTAAATTCATCGTGTTCGCCAAATACCATATATTTACCTCATTAATTACTTGTTTTTATTGTATCATGAAAAGTCATACATTCACAATCATTTAAAATAATTGGTTGTTTTTTTCATGTCAAGAAAATAATCGTAAAGTCTATCCTCTTGTATTGCGATTCGAATGTCTTTCATTAAGTGTTTCAAATACGCTAAATTTTGTATGCTAACAAGTCTAGCAACAAGCATTTCTTCAGCTTTATATAAATGTCTTAAATAGGACTTAGTAAAAGGTGATGCGAGTGTTTTAAGATTTTTATCAAGCGGTGTTAAGTCAAATTCGTATCGCTTTGATTTCAAAATGACTTTACCTTCTGTCGTGAGTGCAGTTCCATGTCTTGCTAATCGAGTTGGTAGTACACAGTCAAACATATCAATACCGTTCATCACATTCGTGATAAGATCTTCTGGTGCACCAACACCCATTAAATAACGAGGTTTTTCTTTTGGTAGAACATCTTTTAGTAATGCAGTTATCCGGTACATATCTTCTTTTGATTCACCGACTGACAATCCACCAATTGAATATCCATCAAATCCAATTTCTATAGTTTTTTCAGCTGAAAATAGTCGTAAATCTTCAAGCAATCCACCTTGAACAATGCCAAAAAGGGCTTGATCTGATGTTTGATGTTCTTTTCCTCTTTTAGCCCATCTCAACGTGCGTTCTAGTGAATCTTTTAAATATTCTCTAGATTCATGTGGGGGTGGACATTCATCAAAACTCATGATGATATCTGCGCCAATTGTTTGTTGTAAATCAATGGATATCTCTGGTGACATAAATAGTGGACTACCATTTTTATGATGCTTGAAATGTACACCTTCTTCTGTAATTTTGCGCATCTCAGATAAGCTAAATACTTGATAACCACCACTATCGGTGAGTAATGCATGTTGCCACTGCATCATATCTTTCACATTTCCATGTGCTTTAATGACATCCATTCCAGGTTGATTCCATAAGTGATAGGTATTTGCTAAAATAAGTCCTTCTGATACCTCTAATATTTCTTCTGGCGTCAGAGACTTCACTGTAGCTTGCGTTCCAACTGGCATAAAGATAGGTGTCTCGAAAGTACCACTTGGCGTATGGAGTTTACCGTATCTCGCACCAGTTTGTTTACATGTATGGATAAGTTCAAATGTAATAGCCATATTATTCCTTTATGTTATAATGAATTGGGCTGTATCCTAGTTACCAGCCAAAAATAAAAACAGGGGTGTTTTATGTCTTTATTATTTTATCTTAAAAATGCAATGATTGCATCTATTTATGTTGTCTTGCTGTATGTATTTCAGTTTTTAAGTTTTGAACTCGTTCAATTTAGAATTGCAGAGTTGTTATTAGTATTGATATTATTTAATACAAAAAGTTTTTATGGCATTACAATTGGAACATTTATTGGTAATTTATTATTGTCACCATATGGACTTGTAGATGCTGTTGTTGGAACCATTGCAACCATGATTACGTTATTATTAATGATTGTCTTGAAACGTCAATTATTTGTATCATTATTAATGCCAGGAATTGTCAATGGTGTCATCATTGGTTTAATGCTGGTCTATTTTAGTGATATCACAACGATTCAAGCTTTTATCATGACGTTTGGATGGATATTCCTAGGACAAACGGTTGTGTTGTTTGTATTAGGAGTCCCATTTTATCGATTACTTAAAGAAAAATCATTGTTTCAAGAACTTATTAATTTTTGAATGTGCAATAGGCATCATGTTAAATTTAGGGTCATCTTTAGTTGCTAGGAAAAACGAAGTTTGTCTCATCGATTTAAGTTTGAAAAGATGAACTTCCATGTCCCAAATTTGATGTGAAAATACATGTTTGACTGTTGTCAGGTGTTGGTCGTAATCAACTTCAATGCCTTGTTCTAATAACCATTCCATGGTGTAATGTACACTTTCAGATTCAACTTGTAAAAAGAGATACATGCCTTCAAAAAGGGATTGTGTCTCTTTTTTTAATACATATTGATGATGAGCATCATAAATGATGCACGTCATATATTTTATATGTTTTTTGGGTACTAATTGAGATTTAAAAGGATATGATAGTTGCGTTTGATTGGCATAACTTTGACATATATCTTGAAGTGGACACGCTTCACATTTTGGTTGGGTTGGTTTACATATCGTAGCACCAAGTTCCATCATAGCGTGCGTATATAAATCAGGTGCATCTTGAATCATTAAAGATTGATTAAGTGTATTCAATTTTTTTACAGTAGATGGTTTTCTAATATCATCATCTATACTGTATAAACGTGTTAAAACCCTCATCACATTGCCGTCTAGTGCACTGTAAGGTTTTTTAAAAGCTGTTGACATAATTGCACCAGCCGTATAATCACCAATCCCAGGTAATGCTCGTACTGCTTCATATGTATTAGGAAATATACCTTCATGTAATGTCATGATGACTTTTGATGCTTGATGCATCAGTTTAAATCTTCTATAATACCCCATTCCAGTCACATAAGGCAATATTTCTTCAAATGTAGCTTTTGCAAGAGTTTGAATCGAATCAAATCTCTTTAAAAATGGTTCATAATAAGGAAGCATCGTTGCAACTTGTGTTTGTTGTAACATGATTTCTGCAACCCATATGTCATAAGGTGATGTGGTTTGTCGAAATGGTAGTTGTCGTTGATGGCGTTGATACCATGGAATTAAATCTTTAAATGACATTATAACTGAATCGTTCGAACACCACAATGTTCAATAACGTCATCAAAATGTGTTAAAGTCGAAATCGCAATCCCATGAGACACAACGATCACTTTTTCGTATGTTGTATATTTCAACAAGACAAGTTCCATTCTTTTTTTTATGTCTGCATATGTCTCATAATGATAAGATCCTGTAGTATCTTTTTGACCTTTTAAAGACATATAAGTTTCAAATGCACCTTCACCATCAACTTGAGCAAGTGGGTTAATATCCGGCATCCATTCATGTAAATCATGTTCCACTTGAACTTCAAGGCCTAAATGTGAGGCGATAATCGCTGCTGTTTGTAAGGCACGTGTAAATGGAGAAGCAATGATAATTTGACTACCCTCAAGTGTCTGATCTTTTCCTCTTTCGTGCGCTTGTAAAACACCGTTTTCGGTAAGTTTACCAAAGTTATATGCCATACCATAAATGCCACGCTCTATTACTTCATCATAGCGTGGTTCTGCATGTCTAATTAAATAAAAAGTTGTCATGTTATACCTCACTTCTATTATATCACATACTGACACACATTTAAGACAGGATTTGAAGCCATGATATAATAATTATGCTACAGGAGGAAATAATGAAATTACTTGATAGAAGATCGATTCGTTTATACGATAAAGACGTAAAAATTACCGATGAAGAATTAAAAACGATCATATTAGAGGCGAATCTTGCACCTTCATCTATGAATATGCAACCTTGGCGCTATGTTCTAGTGACATCTGATGATGCTAAAGAAAAATTGCGTCCAGCACTTTATGGAAATATCAAACAACTTGAAACAAGTGCAGCCATGATCGTTATTTTTAATGACTTACAAAAGTTTGAACTCGCTGAAAAAATTTATAATCAAGCTGTTGATCAGGGTCTAATGCCGCCTGAAGTAAGAGAAAAACAGCTTACAAACATTAGAAACATGATGCAAAAAGTTGATCTTGATAAGCTTAATATAAGTGGCATGATTGATTGTGGTCTTGCTGCAATGAATTTAATGTATGTGGCAAGAGAACATGGATATGATACATGTCCAATTGGTGGATTTAATCATGAGATGATTCATGATGTGGTAGGTTTAGATAAAGAAAGATACACGCCTGTCATGATTGTCTCAATAGGAAAAGCCGCTGAAGAAGGTTTTCCTTCAGTAAGATTACCTTTTGATGATGTTGCAAAAATTATATAAAAAAATAGCCTAATAATTAGGCTATTTTTTTTACATATCATATTTTGATAAAATTTGAGCGGGTGTTTTATTCAATAATAACCATACCGGCAATAATCCAGTGATTAAATTCGCGAGATACGCAACGCCAATACCGCCGATAATCGATAAGAAACTTACATTAAATAAATTTAATTCATTTAAAAAGCTATTTGATAGTAATGAAAACCCATACGTTGCAAGTCCATATCCAACTAAGGTTGTAATGGTTGTGAGAATGAGTATTTCAATTATAAATGCACGCATAATGTCTTTTTTATACACACCTATTGCACGCATGATCGCAATTTCATATTGACGTTTCACCAAACTTGACCGAATTACAAAATAAAATCCTAATCCTGCAAATCCAATCACAACAAGTGATGTAGAAAGTGTTGACACTAA
>CAZYNC010000001.1:10519-11783 GCA_964648785.1 uncultured Acholeplasmataceae bacterium | reverse complement strand
TCATAGGTTGGTTTATTAAGGTCATCATTATTATTAATATCATTAACCACATTGACTTCAACATATCCCTTTGGCAACATTAAATATTGATCAGGTGACATAAATAAGACACTACCTAAAGTTGTTGCAGCAAACGCAATCACGGCACCAGCAAGCATAAAACTTGCTAACATGATCTTCCCTTTTCTAGATGTTCTTAAGATTTTTTCTAATGCCATCAACACTGCTTTTTTAATAGAGAAAACAAAATGTTCTTTTCTTTCAACACCTTCTAAACTCAACATGTGAGTATCGAAATTCGTTTCTTGCATGCTTTTTTTCTGTTGAACTTCTTTTTTACCTTCTTTAATTTGAATGGTAGAAAAATCATCCATCAACTTCACTTTTTTTAAATCACTGTTAACTTTAATGTAAATCGTATCATTTTTTACAATAAAGGTAGCATTAAAAGGTTTTTCTTCTTGTTCTGTATAAACATCGATGCTTTGATTATTCGATGTTTCAAGTGTTTGTTTTTGTAAGTCACCTAAATAAATCGTTTCGTCATACTTGATTTGATATTCTCCACGTTCATGAGTATCTTCATCAGACACGATTTTACCATCGGCAATTTTAATGATGCGATCACCATAATAATTTGCGAGTTCTTTTTCATGTGTGACCATGATGACAAGTTTATCTTTTGCAATCGATTGAATCATATTCATGACTTCGATTGTATTTTGCGAGTCAAGGTTTCCAGTAGGTTCATCTGCAATAATTAAGTCTGGATTTTTGACGATCGCGCGTGCAATCGCAACACGTTGTTGTTGTCCGCCTGATAATTGCAATGCATTCTTTTTTCTAAATGCATACATATTGACTGCTTTTAAGACATAATGTACGCGTGTTTCAATAAGTGCTTGATCGGTAATACCCATTAATTTTAATACATAAGCGACATTATCAAAAACCGATAAATCAGGAAGTAAATGATAGTTTTGAAAAATATACCCTATATGGTGATTTCTAAGATGATCCCAAGTTTTTGATTTATAATGTGAAATGTTTTGATCAAACATATACACATGACCTTGATCAAATTTATCAAGACCACCTAACACATTGAGTAATGTTGTCTTTCCAGACCCTGAAGGTCCTAACAACATCACAAGCCCTTTACTAGGTAAATCTAACGTCAACTGATTTATTACGTGAATTTGATTTGATTTATTTTTGTTAAAATATTTATTTAATCCAGATATTTTAATAAGTGGTATCATGT
>CAZYNC010000001.1:7483-10419 GCA_964648785.1 uncultured Acholeplasmataceae bacterium | reverse complement strand
ACGATAAATTCTTGTAAAAAACCAGAAATATTAGACGGATAATATACTTTATATAATTCATAGTCCAATGACTCTAATAAACGCGTACCAGACAATTGATTTTCAACTGAGACACTCGCTATTTTTGAAGGAAATCTAACATACTCAAATTCAGTCATTACTAAATAAGCTTCCATTAATGATTGGTATGTTTCAGAATCCATTGCTCCATAATTAAAATCATCTTCTGAAAAATCGTTATATAGTCTCAATGTCAACGGCATATTCCATTGTCCAGACAATGATTCTGCAAAGGTCATGACTTCAATCGTAAGAGGTGACTCGAATGCAGGCATGCCATTATCAAAGATCACATCATATCCTTCAAATGTTTGATTGCCATTATAGAGATAGAATGTTTTATCTTGATATACAAAGCGAAGAGAATTTTCTACGTAAGCACGCACATTATTTTTAATGTTCATATCAAAAACAGGTTCAGTAGGATATGGTTGCGTTAAATATGCTTCAGAGAAATAAATCGTTTGCAAATCGTCATCAATGAGACCTACAACTTTAAAATATCCAAACCCACTAGATTCTAATGAATTTTTGTCCCATGACCAGTCGCTTCCGTTACTCAGTAAATAAGTGCGATCAAGTTCAACACTTCCCCAAAAGTATTCACTTACCACTATCTCATCTTTTGCTACTGGAAGTCTTCCTGAACTCAACGCACTTTCATCTATGAAATGTGCTGTATCTGTAAAACGATAATCATACATATCTCTTACTTCATTATTAACAATATCGGTTAAATAAAATCTTGATTCATTTAAAAATAATGCCCCGTAAGGATATACTTTTCTAATACCACGATAACTTTCAATCGTTTGAATATCTTCTGTTGTCAAAAATCCGCCATCTCTTCTTTCAACTAATACTCTTGAATTTGGGACAGAAGGATATCTAGAAGACTGTTCTAATCCAGTTGTTCTTAAACCATTAACTTGATTAGAATATACAACCGTAAACACACTAATTGCCACTAGCATCAACATCATCATAAAAAGAAAACGTTTTGGTTGTGCAAAAAGATTTCTCAATGTAAATATTAAAATGCCGACTATAGAAAGGCTCTTTTCTTGTCTTTCTGGTAATGTTTCAACTTCTTGATGTTTTTTAATCTTAATATCTTCAACTACTTCACCATCAGACATCTTAATACGTCTTGTTGCATAATGTGCAACTTGATCATATTCATGTGTCACGATAATCACAAGTTTATCTTTAGAAACCTCATACAAAAGCGACATGACTTGTTCTGCTGATGTTTGATCTAAATTTCCAGTAGGCTCATCACATACTATAATCGGTGTATCTTTGGCAAGTGCACGTGCGATGACGGCTCTTTGTTTTTGACCACCTGATAATTTAGATGACTTTTGATTTTTTTGCTTTGTTAAACCAACTTGATCAATGAGCTTTAAAGCCCTCGCTTTTCTTTCTTTAAGCGGGTAACCTTGAAGTTCTAGTGCTAACATTACATTTTGATAGACAGTATAAGAATCAATAATGTTATAGTTTTGAAATACAAACCCTACATTTTTTCTTCGATAGTTTTCAAAATCTTTAATTTGAAAGTGTGATGTTTCTTCAGAGAAAATAAACATCTCACCTTCTTCGTATTTATCAAGCCCTGATAACACATTGAGTAATGTCGATTTACCACTTCCAGATTCTCCCGTGATCGCAACAAATTCACCCATATGAAAACTGAGTGAGATGTGTTTCATTCCAACACTTACGTTATTTTCAGACTGATAATATTTTGATACTCTTTCTAATCTTAACGCTTCCATAATCCCTCCAAATAATTAATCTAATGTCACGTGTAAAAATTCTGATATTAAGATATCTTCTAATGCCTTTACACTATTTGCAGTAAACATTGGTTTGTGTATATTAAGTTGATATTCATCTCTATACCCATAAGTCACTGCGACATGATCTATATTTAATTTTTTTGACACAAGAATATCAGGTTCAGAATCTCCAATAAAAATGACTTCTTGAGCTTTTACATCTAACGTATTGAAAACTTTTAACACCATGTCTGGTTCTGGTTTAATTGGAACATTTTTGGTCATACCCAATGCAATGTCAAAGATATTTGGAAAATAAAATGATACTAACGATTGTACTAAGTGATCATATTTATTGGATACAACAGCTAATTGATACTTCTTTTTCAATTTTTTTAATAACGATACCATACCATCATAAACGACTGTAAGATCAGTGTGTTTATGATCATATGACGTTTGATAAACATCATGAATACGTTGAATCATATCAGGATATGCCCCTGGCGCACACATAGCAATCATTTGCTTGGCTCCAGATCCTACGCTTTGTTTGACTTTATCAAGTGAAACTTCATCAAAATGATACGTTGTTAAACCTATGTTAACCGCTTGATGAATATCTCGAATCGTATCTAAAATTGTGCCATCTAAATCAAACAAAATTGCTTTTTTCATCATATCCCTCAGCCCATATTATATCACGCTTTCCATTGTAAAAATCATCAATTTCATGTATAATCATCACACTGGGGATGTTTATGGATTCGTCAGAGTATGAATCTATCATGTTGCGTATCTTGGTTGCTCAAGTAAAAAAGCCGAGGCTAATAACCGGAAACCAAAACTTTTCTTACGCAGCTTAAGAATAGCGAGCGTGCCAACTAAGTTGTTTGCTTACGACACTTACACGGCTCATAAAGTAAGCAATCTTATGTTTGTTGACATGCTTTCATAAGATTAATGAATGTCTCGATGGCATCTTTCTTGTTTATTGTTAGGATGTCATTTAAATCGTTCAATAAACTACGTACGTAGACGCATGGTATCATCATATTTTGCACAGGGGTTCAACTCCCCTCATCTCCACCA
>CAZYNC010000001.1:2154-7383 GCA_964648785.1 uncultured Acholeplasmataceae bacterium | reverse complement strand
TTTAAATAAATGGTTGTCTAAACATGGCTTGTTGATACCATTTAGAACGTTCAAAAATAAATTCTTTGATCCATAAAACATGATCAATGTGGTCATCAAACTCGACCATAAACATCGGATTAGGCCATAAATACGTATTAAAAACGTTCCATCTATTAAAGTTTTTTTGAGAATATGGAACTAAACTTACGCCAAGTACTTCAATGAGCGTCAAATATGACGGAAGCATTTCTTGATAAAACGTGATCATGTGTGTTTTTAAAGCATCTTTAAACATATCAATTTGTATCGCATGATAAAACCAAGCCATACGGGTATCAAAAGCTAGAAAAAATCCTTCAGGCTCGTAATATGTTTCTCCAACATAGTCCGCATTCCCAATAGCAAAATCAAAATCCCATACAGGTCCAAATTTAAGATCACCATCGATATCACGATATATAAATACTGATAATCCCCACGCATCAACATTTTTAAACAACTCTTGAATCATAAAATATTTGACCCAATTTTCAATATCGATATCTTGGTGGATCTTTCCATTTTTGAGCTCATCTAATACGTTTTCTAAATATTGTTGAATGTCTCGTAATGTATCTTCTTCTAGATTGTTGCTTCTTTTGATACCGTATGGAGCACCTTCAACTCTTATGTGAGGTTCATTTGTTTGGTCCCAATCTATTCTATGATCAAGTTCTAATGCAAATGATAATGTTTCTTCATGTGTCTTGATGTATGTTCTATCTTCTATTAACAAATAAAGTCCATGATAATTTCCATTAACGTATAATTCAACATACCTTGTATCTTGTGTGATTTCCATTTCAAGGAGTATAGCTAATTGATGTGCGAGTGCATCTCTCATCAATGACTTGTCTGCATGCATCCCGATGAGTAAGTAGTCATGATGTGGATTTAATCCCATCATGTCAACATCTTGTGAAAAAGAAATACGATATGATTTTTTTTCATAAGAAAACCAATTTGAATTCCCTCTACCTCTTATAGAACCCTCTTCATGTATCAAGACATTGTCTTCTTGTTTTACAGAAATCATGCTTTTAGAAAACGCGTCTTTTGAAATATTGTCAAAATCAAGTTGATCGAGATGAATTTCATAATTATGTAATGGCGAGTAATCACTTAATATATACATATCTTGCTTGATAAGTCGATGTCCATTTCTAGCGTATATATGAATTTCAATTGGAAGATATGTATCATAAATTGGTCTTTCAAATTGTTTTAAATCCTCAACTAACACACCATCAATTTTGTATGTAATGGTTGTACCTTCAAAATATGGTAAGACTGTTTCATGTGAAATAGTTGCCTCTAAAAAAGCATCCATAGCGGGTTCTATTTCTTCTAATGTATGTTGCGCTGTCAAATTTTGCTGACACGATATGATTGTTAACGTTAAGATAAAGATTGAGATAAAATTAAAGATTTTTTTCATAAGCATCCTTTTTTTTGATGGTATTAAAATATGCTATAATTTAAAAATGAGGTGACTATTATGACAAAACAGTTATCATTAATTCAAATTATTTACGGTTCGATGTTTTCTGCGATTATATTTGTATTTACTTACATCGGTGTTCAAGTCCCTGCATTTGGTGGATTTGGCGGGCTAACACACATGGGTACGCTTGTTATGTTTATCATCGCAATCAAATATGGTAAGTATTACGGCGCACTTTCTGGTGCAATTGGCATGACTTTATTTGATCTTTTATCACCTTGGGCTGCTTGGGCACCAGGGACATTTGTTGTCAGAATCATTGCTGGCTATGTATTTGGTCTTATTGCAGAATCTCAAGAAGGTCAAGGAAAGTCCCTGTCAAGAAACTTGTTATCACTTGTTCTAGGTGGTCTTGTCATCGTGGTTGGTTATTTTATATTTGAAGCTGTATTTTTAGGTTCTGGTTTTGCTGCACTGCGTAGTATTCCTGGAAATCTATTGCAACTCGTGATCGCCTCAGCAGGAATTTTTATGTATAAATCAATGCCAGAATTAAGGAGATAAAATGAAATATCAAGTATTACTTTATTACCATTATACATCAATAGATGATCCTGAAGCATTTGCAAAAAAGCATCTAAAATATTGTACAAAACTAGGAGTCCTTGGACGCATCATTATATCTAAAGAAGGTATCAATGGAACGTTATCAGGTACGATTGAACAAACTGAAACATATATGAGAGATGTGAAAGCTTTACCTGGTTTTGAAAGTATTGACTTTAAAATTGATTTAGAGGATAGCCATGCTTTTAGACGTATTTCAGTTAAGGTTAAACAAGAAATCGTGAATTTAGGTCTTGAAGATGACATTAATCCTCACGAAATAACAGGCACATATTTAGAACCAAAAGATTACTATAAGAAACTACAAGACCCCAATGTTGTCATTGTGGATGCGCGAAACGACTATGAGTATGATTTAGGTCACTTTAAAAATGCAATCAAACCAGATATTAAACATTTTAGAGACATACCATCATGGTTTAGAAAACATAAACAACTATTTGAAGGAAAAACTGTTTTGACCTATTGTACTGGTGGTGTGCGGTGTGAAAAGTGGTCAGGATTTCTAAAACGAGAAGGTATTGAAGACGTTTATCAACTCAAAGGGGGTATTGTTACTTACGGTAAAGATCCTGAGGTTCAAGGTCAGTTATGGGACGGTGCTTGTTATGTGTTTGATTCAAGAATTAGTGTTCCCATTAATCGAATTGATCCGGTTATTGTAGGAAAAGATCATTTTACTGGTGAACCTTGTGAACGATATATCAATTGCGCCAATCCAGAATGTAACAAACAAATTTTATGTAGTGAAGAAAATGAAATAAAGTATCGCGGTTCATGTTGCGATGCTTGTCGAGAACATCCTCTTAACCGTTATGAAATAAGAACTTCTTCTCGAATTTATGATTAAAGCACGTTACAAACGTGCTTTATTTTTATAGAATTGAGTATATTTTTTTATGTGTTGATATGCATGTTCAATCAACTGAAATTGTTTATCTGTGACTGAGTTTTTAATGGATTCATATAGTTTGATTCTAAAGTGCATATAATCCTCAACAATTTTTATTGAATGAGGTTCTAACTCAATATTAAGCTTTCTCTTGTCTTCAAGACCAATTGTTCGTTTAATGAATCCTTCTTTATCGAGTTTATGAATGATCGATGATACTGTTGAAAATTGCATCGAAGTTTTTTCTGAAAGCGTAGAAGGTTGATGGAGTCCATCTTCTTCAAATAAATGCGCCAATGTGAGAAGCTTTAATTCTGTAAGATCAATATCTAATTCATAATGTATTAAAAAGTCATTTTCTTGTTTATAATTATAGAAATAAATTCGATTGAAAGCTTCATAAATTGTCTCAAATGATGGAATACTCAATATACTAGGCTTTTTCAACTTTGGTAGTTCATCAGAGAAGGTATTACTAATTTGTATAATGGTTTTCACAAGCTCTAGTAACTTTAAACTAGGAAATTCGTTTTTGAAATACTGTAATAACCCTTGATAAAATTCTATGAGCATTGCATAATAATGTTCACCTTGGCTGTCTAGATCAATTAACATATGCTTATAGTTATGAGGGTCACGATATCGTTTAATGATCTTAGCACGTTCTAATATTTTCAAATGATTTGAAAAAGTAGAATGTGTCATACCGATTTTTTTTGCAAGCAAAGACGAATAATGTTGATTGTCTTTTTTTTCTTTTTGTATCGCGAAAAGTAAATTAATATCTTTTAACGTAAGCGGATAATCAAAATGTGATCTTAGGGATAATAGATAATCTTGCTCCACAATTTCATAAAAAGTTTCATATATGTACTTATAGGAATTTTTTAAAGACATGACGATACCTCTTTATAAAAGTATGACTTATTATATCATATTCGTAATAATTACATAAAAAAATAAAAAGGCATTAGCCTTTTTATGTCTATTTTGAAAGAATTTTTGTAAGTGCATCCGTGTATGCTTTAGGATTATCAAGTGGAATACCTTCAGCAACAAGTGATTGATAGTATAGAAGCTCTGAAATCGCAACAATACTCTCTTGATCTTGTTGATATGTTTCATGAAGTTGTATAAATAATGGATGTGATGGATTTACTTCTAAGATGCGTTCTGCTTTCACTGTCTCGCCGTTTGGCATTTGATTCAACACTTTCTCCATTTCAAGTGAGACACCTTCACCAGATACAATACAAACAGGCGATTCAGTCAGCCTAGCTGATACTTTAACATCTTTAACTTGATCTTTAAGAGCCTCTTTCATGGCTTTTAAAAAGTCTTTGTAGTCTTTTTCTTGTTTTTTAACTTCTTTTTTCTTGTCTTCTAAAACTTCTTCTAATTCACCTTGCTGTATGGATTTAAATGCAACCTCTTGATAATTTTGCATCGCTTGGAACATAAATTCATCAACATCGTCATAACATAACAACACTTCTATATCTTGAGATTTCATGACATCCATTTGAGGTAAGTTCATCATCCTAGTTTTAGATTTACCAGTTGCATAATAAATAAATTTTTGGCTTTCAGGTTTACGATCTACATATTCTTTTAATGTAATAGGTTCTTCGCTTTTAGAAGTTTCGAATAAAATCAAATCTTGAAGCTTATCTTTATTCATGCCAAACATTTCATAAATGCCGTATTTTAAAGTGAGTTTATAAGCATCATAAAACTCTAAATACGTTTTTCTATCATCAGCAAGTAAGGATTCTAATTCACTTTTGATTTTCTTTTCTAAGTGTGCGGCAATTTTTTTAAGTTGACGATCATGTTGTAACATTTCACGTGATAAGTTTAAAGATAAATCAGCTGAATCAACAAGACCCTTCACAAATTTAAAGTAATCTGGTATGAGTGATTTATTTTTTTCTTCAATAAAGACACTCTTAGAATACAACTGTAATCCTTTTTCAAAACTTTCAGAATAAAAGTTATATGCTGGTTTTTTAGGAATAAATAGTAATGCAGTGTACGTTAACATTCCCTCAACATTTGTATGAATCGTTTTGAGAGGTGCTTCATATTCGTTAAATTGATGTTTAAAGAATTCATGCATCTCTTCTTCTTTAACATCACTTTTTGAACGTTTCCAAATCGGTGTCATTTGATTTAATGTAACATCTTCTTGGATTTCTTTTTTATCTTCAGTTTTTGTTTCAAGCATTTTAATTGGATAGCGAAT
>CAZYNC010000001.1:0-2054 GCA_964648785.1 uncultured Acholeplasmataceae bacterium | reverse complement strand
TCTGTTTGATCTTCCATTGACTCTTGAAATGCTTTTGTCCCAGACTTTGCAATCGTTCCTAAATTTTCTATGAGTTCTTCTTGTGTGAGTCCGATTCCTGTATCAATGATCGATAATGTTCTTTCTTTTTCATTAGGCACTAATCTAATTTCATAATCCGTTGCAGGAACTTTTTCATCTGTTAACGACTTAAAATGTCTTTTATCGATCGCATCACTCGCATTAGAAATAAGTTCTCTTAGAAAGATTTCATGGTGCGTATATATTGAATGCGTCATTAAATGTAATAAACGTTGAGATTCTGTTTTAAATTGTTTTGTTTGTTTCATATAATCCTCCCATTAAGTATTTTAGTGATGTGACATAGGATTGTCAATAAAAAAGGCACTTTATGTAAAAGTGCCTTTTTTTATATCATTTTTTATGAATTATGCCAGTGCTTCAATTGCTGTTTTTACTTGAGAAATAAATTGTGCTCTTGTAATTTGTCCACTTGCAAGTGCGCTATAGATTGGTCCTAATGTATCCATACCAAAACCTGCAGGTAAATCATTTTGCCACCAAGCATACGCTTTTCCAGCTTGATTCCATGCTAGAACAGCAGCTGAAAGTGGTGTAGAAGGCACTAGTGTCACAGAATCAAAAGCAGGTACCATGTTTGCTTTATTGACCATGTAATCATGTCCTTCAGGTGTTGCAGCTAAGTCTTCTAAAAATTGTTTTGCATTTTCAATGTTTGCACCATCTTTATTGATTACGTAATATGAAGGAGCACCAATGAAAATAGAGTCATTACCAGTAGCTAGAACACCGTGTGGTAAGTATCCCATTTCAAAAGTTGAATTAGCATATGAAGAATCTGTCCAGTTACCTTGGTGTAAGAATGCTGCTTTTCCAGATGCAAATAACCCTACTTGTTCATCATAACCACCAGTATTTAACACTGTTTGATCTGCAAATTCAAATAATAATTGAACCCAGTCAGTATATTCTCCAAAACGTGTTTCATTGAGTTGTCCTGCATTGACTTGATCAATAACGGTTGAGTCTGTATAGTTTAAACCAGCACTTAAATAACCATTAAAGTTATGTAAACCAGTAACCCAAGTCATACCTGAAGCTGCAGCCATTGAAACAACTGCTGAATCGGTAATATTGTTGTCAGTATAGTATTTTTCAACAGCTTCAAACATCTCTCTAAAATCAGCTTGTGATAATGCTGTCCCAATTGCAGGAACAGTTAGACCAGCTGCTTCTAAAATGTCTTTGTTGTAAGCCATACCCCAACCTTCAATCGCAACAGGGAATCCATAGACTTCACCATCAAAAACAAATTCTAAACCTGTATTGTCAATCCATTCTTCATTTCCTGAAAATTGATAGATTTTATCTTTATACTGATTAAATCCACCTAATCCTTCAATAACAAAGATATCTGGTTGATCATTTCCTTGGAATTCAGCTAAAAGCTGTGTTCCATATGCACATGAGTCACCACCACAAGTTTGAACTTCAACGTTTAATCCGTTTTCTTCTCCCCATGCAGTAGCATATGTACTTAAAACATCATCAATTTCAACTTTGTTTTGGAAAATCACGAGCGAGTCTGTCGCTGGTGTTCCAGTACAAGAAGCTAAAACGACTGCTACAGTAAGTACTGTAAATAAAGAAAGTAATTTTTTCAATTTATTTTCCTCCTATTTTTTTTTAAATTGAAAGCACATGATGGTGATTGCATTGTAAGCAATCGGTGTGTCGTATTATTTGATTGCGCCAGATGTCATACCTTTGATGATATGCTTTTGGACAAACAAGAATAAAATAAGTAATGGGATAGCTGCAAGAATGACTTGAGTTAAAATTAAAGGCCAGTCTTTCGTATATAATCCTGCGAGTACGCCTACAGATAAAGGTAAAGTTTGAACTGGATTTTTAACGCCTAATACTAAAACAGGTAATAAATAGTCATTCCATATCCATAAGCCATTTAAAACAAGCATGGTCACAAATATAGGTTTCAAAATGGGAAATACGACTCTAAAAAACACTTGTCT